>JAGAEF010000189.1 GCA_017613255.1 Lentisphaeria bacterium | reverse complement strand
TGACGCGGATGCCGCCCATGTGAGCATCGCCTCCCTTTCTCCGGAAATGCTGGAGCACACCGTCACCGTCAACGGACTGAGCAAAGCCTACGCCATGCCCGGCTGGCGGCTGGGGTATCTTGCCGCCCCTGCATGGCTTTCCAAAAGGATCAACGCCTTCCAGAGCCACACCACGGCCAACCCCACCACCTTCGTGCAGTTCGGCGCCATTGCCGCTCTGACCGGGCCGCAGGATGAAGTCGTTTCCATGCGGAAGGCCTTTGCCGCCCGCAGAGACCTCATCTATACGCTTGCCTCCGCCATTGACGGGATCAAGGCCGTGCGTCCTCAGGGAGCCTTCTATCTCTTTCTGGACATCTCCTCCTTTGGACTTGCCTCCAAGGAGTTCGTCCTCAAACTGCTGGAACAGGAAAAGCTTGCCGCCGTTCCCGGAGACGCCTTCGGTGACGACCGCTGCATCCGTCTTTCCTATGCGTGCAGCGAGGAACTCATCAAAAAATCCCTTTCCCGTCTGGCCTCCTTCTGCGCCTCACTGAAGAAGTAACGGTTCTTTCATGAGAGAAGCCTTCGACCCCGCATCGACTTTTCTTCCCGTTGCGGAGGTCATCGGCGAGCTCAAAAAAGCTCTCTCTTCCCGGGGGAGGGCGGTCCTCTGCGCTCCTCCCGGCGGCGGAAAAAGCACCCTTGTGCCCCCTTCTCTTCTGGGGGCGGATTTTCTCCGCGGCGGCAGGATCCTCATGCTGGAACCCAGGAGACTTGCCGCAAGGAACACTTCCAAACGCATCGCTTTTCTTTTGAAAAGCGCTCCCGGAGAGATCGCAGGCTGTCACACCCGTTTCGACCATATCGGGAATAAAGACGTCCCCATCGATGTGGTCACGGAAGGGGTCCTTCTGCGCATGATCCAGAACGATCCCGCCCTTACCGGGGTGGGGCTGGTCATCTTCGACGAGTTCCATGAGCGCAGCATCGACGCGGATCTGGGACTGGCTCTGACGCTGGAAAGCGCTTCCGCCCTCCGGGAGGATCTGAAGATCCTTGTCATGAGCGCCACTCTGGATGCGGAAAAAACCGCTTCTCTCCTGAAGGACGAAAACGATCCGCAGGATGTCCCCGTCATCGTTTCCAAGGGAAAAATGTTCCCGGTGGAAACCTTCTACCGTCCTCCGGATCCCCACCGGGATCTTGCGGGAAATGTATGCAGCGCCGTTGCGGACGCGCTTGCAAAATATCCCGGAGACGTTCTCGTCTTCCTGCCGGGAGAGGGGGAGATCCGGCAGTGTCTGAAACTTTTGGAAACCATGTACCCGGACCGTGCCGGCGGTCTCCTGCATTTTCATCCCCTGTACGGGAATCTCCCTCCGGAGGAGCAGGATGCCGCCTTGCTTCCCGCTCCGGAAAAAGAGCGAAAAGTCATCCTTGCCACCACCATAGCGGAAACAAGTCTCACCGTGGAAAATGTGCGCATCGTCATCGATTCGGGCCTCATGCGCTGTGCCGTGTACTCTCCCGCAAGCGGGATGGATCATCTGGAAACAAGAAGAGTCTCCCGTGCCTCCGCCGAGCAGAGAAAGGGGAGGGCGGGCCGTACCGCGCCGGGGGTGTGCGTTCGGCTGTGGCATATTTCGGAGGAACGGGGGATGCTCCCCTTCAACGTTCCCGGGATTCGGGAGGCGGATCTTGCCTCCTTTGCCCTGCAGATCGCCCAGTGGGGGATCCTTCCTTCCGGTGTAAAGGAACTCAAACTGCCGGATCCGCCCCCCAAAGGCGCCATGGATCAGGCGTGGGAGCTCCTCGCCCGGCTGGGCGCCGTGGATCCGGCAAGCGGCAGGATCACTTCTTACGGCAAGGAGTTGAGCAAATTTGCCCTGCATCCCCGGCTGGCCCACATGGTCCTTGCCGCGGAAAAAGCGGGAAAACGGGCTCTCGGGTGCGCCATTGCCGCCCTCCTTCAGGAAAAGGATATTCTGCCTAAATGCGGGAGTTCGGATCTTCTTTTCCGGCTGGCCGCGCTTGCCCCGGGGGGAGGGGGCGTCCCGAAAGCCGATCCGGATCCCGGCGCCCTGCACCGGGTGGAAAATATTCTTGGAACAGAGTTCCATATCCGGAAAAACGATCTGAAAAAGGAGGAGATCTTCTCCTCTTCCCCCGGCACGCTTCTTGCCTGCGCCTATCCCGACCGGATCGGGCGGAAGCTCCCGGGGAAAAACGAAGTCCTTCTTGCCAACGGCAAAAGCTGCTTTCTCCCGGAGAACGATTCTCTGTCCCGGGCGGAATTCCTTTCCGTTGCCGTGGCCGAAGGACTGGCAAGTGTCCCGAAGATCCGTCTCGCCGCCGCTCTGGATATTTCCGGGATCCCCGACAGCTGGAAAAAGACCGTTTATGAAACCTTCTGGAACAGCACGAACAAAAACATCGAGGCCTGGGAGGTCGTCCGGATCGGTTCATTGGCCCTCTCCCGGAAAAAGATTCCGGCAAGTTCGGAAAAGATCCCCATGGAACAGCGGCAGGAAACTTTGTTCAAAGGGCTCCGCCTTCACGGGGCAGGGGTGCTGCCATGGAGCGAAAAACAGCTTTCCGTCATGAAGCGCAGTTCTTTTCTTCATAAATATATAGGGGAGCCCTTCCCGGAACTTTCCCCGGAAACATTGCTCGATGATCTGGAAACATGGCTGGCCCCGTTCCTGAACGCTTCCGTCAACTCCGTTTCCGCGCTTTCCGGGGAGATCCTTGCAACCGCCTTCGATTCTCTTTTCGATCATACCCTGAAGCACTCTCTGGAAACACTCGCCCCGGAACGGATCGAAGTGCCCACCTCATCCAAAATCAAAGTGGATTATGAACAGGATCCTCCCCACCTTGCGGTCCGGCTGCAGGAGCTTTTCGGAATGATGGAAACCCCGGCAATCGCGGGAGGGAAGGTGAGGGTGGTCATGGAGATCCTTTCCCCGGCCATGCGGCCCATTCAGGTGACCAGCGATCTGGCGGGATTCTGGAAGAGCTCCTATTTCCTTGTCAGAAAGGAGATGCGGGGACGCTACCCGAAACACGACTGGCCCGAAGATCCTCTCTCCGCCGTTCCCCATCGGGGGGTAAGAAGGCCTTCCCCGCCTCCCGACAGGAAGGAAAAATAGGGAGCAAGGCTCGCCATTGCGGCAGTATTTTGTGACAGCATCCGATGTCAAACAGTTTTATTTGACACTGAAACGTAAATAAGAAAATATATCAAACAATATTAAGAGATAACAAACGCCGTCATTTTCTGTCATCCGAAGAAAGTGCGCTGCCATAGTCATCGGCATACTTCCCTTCACGGGAAATCTCATTTTCTGCTGCTCTTCTTTTTGCCGGAACGGGAACTTTTCTTCTTGCTTTTACAGCACGTTTTCTCCTTGACAACGAAACTCTTAGTGGCGTATTTGGGAGAATTGATCTCTTCATCGAAAAACTTCCTGATCCCGGTTTTCTGTTTAGGGGCGTTTCCGTTCCGAGAGGCGAGGGGGAGGGGCTTATAGTCCGGGGATTTCCATGCCTTGACCGCCTCTTTCCCCAGCATCACCACATCTTTCCTGCCCTGACCGGTAATGAGTTCCCCCTCTTTTCCGAAGATGACCAGCGTGGGAATGGCTGTGATTTTGAGCTTGTATTTCAACTCGTTGCGCACCGGACTGCCGTACGGAACGGCGAAAAACGGCATGGAATCCTTCTTCATATACTCCATCATGTCCGTTTCCGACTTGTCCCAGCTTGCGAATACGATCACAAGACCGTTCTTTTTGGCAACCTGATTGTAGAATTTCACCAGCTGAGGCGTAAACGCTCTGCACGGGGGACACCAGGAGGCGGAAAAGTAGATCCCTACCATCTTGCCCTTCAGCTTGGAAACGGCGATTTCTTCCCCTGCGGCATCGATGAGCGGACCCTTGAACATCTCTTCCGCCCAGGATTCCCTGCCATTGTCCGAAGGTGAATCCGTTTCCTGCGCCGGAAGTTGCGACAGGAGCAGAAGCGCTCCCATGAGTGCCATTAGCGATTTTCCCTTCATGGGATGAATTCCTTTTCTTTTTCGTTATGATCCGAAATTGGATTTACTTGCTCTTTCAATATACCCTCCCGCCATTTCTTTGTCAAGCGTTCATCCTCTCCTGATGTAATATTTTCCTGCTTTCAGCAATGCACACGATCTTTTGACACCTTTTCCGGCCGATAGATCCCCCCTCGTTCGGTCCATTGATAACGTCGCATAATATATATTATGTTAAATTGCGGGGAGGGAGACCCGGGGGAGATTTCCGGCATATCTTATTATACCGCAAAGGACTGCGACTTGTCAAAACAGGATTGTTGATAACTTGTTCAGGAGTTTTTGCCGGAAAAACCGTTTTTCATTTTGAGAAATTGCGTCAAAGGATTTTTGCCGATGAAATGATCCGGCAGGTGCGGAAAAAGTTTTGCCGAAGAGAAGAGGAAAAACAAAACGGAACAAAAGTTGCCGGGGAAGGCGGTTTGGTATTTAAAAAGTACGCCCGGCCGTATATATTAATAGGAATTGGAGGAAAGGTATATTTTATGGGCGACGGGAAGGATACAGCAGCATCGAAGACGGACAAAAGGTCCTTTTTTCGGGATCTTGGGGAGAATATCGTCTATATTCTCTTCCTCATTCCGGCAACTCTTGTCCGGATTCTGAGCTTGAAAAGCGCCTATGCTCTTGCCCGGACGGCGGCTTTTTTCCTCTATTTATTCGACGGAAAGCACCGGAAGCGGATCATTACCCATCTGCTTCACAGCGGGATCGTTTCCACGAAGAAGGAGGCCAGACGCCTTGCGAAAAAGAATTTCGTGCACATGGCGAAAGTCTTTGTGGAAGTGGTGAAGTTCGACCAGATCGTAACGAAGGAAAATCACAGGGATCACGTCTTTGTCGATCCGGAATTTTCCCAGGACCATCTGGATACCATCAACCCGGAGACCTCCATTCCGGTGATCCTTGCCTCCATGCATCTGGGGAACTGGGAACTTGCGGCAAACTGCTACAGCTACTACACCAATCAGACCATCTGTTCCATCATGCGTCCCCTTGCAAACAGGAAAATCGGGGACTATTTCTATAGAAAACGCAGCGGGACAGCTCACGAAACCGTCTCCAAGGACAAGGGGATCAAGCCGCTTCTTTCCGCCTTGCGCGCAGGAAAAACCATTGCCATCGTGGCCGATCAGCACGCCAGTCATACGGAGGGGGTCGAACTCAAATTTTTCGGACATCCGGCCAGGACCCACATGACCCCTGCCCTGCTTCATCTGAAAACTTCCGTCCCCATCTTCCCCGCCGTTCTCATCCGGCTGGACGACGACTTTCATTTTCTCATCACCGGAGGCAAACTTATCCGCTACACGCCCACGGGAGACAAGGAAAAGGATA
>JAGAEF010000188.1 GCA_017613255.1 Lentisphaeria bacterium | reverse complement strand
CCTTTGAGCTCAAAATCGGGCGGTTTTAGCCCGGAAAGAGAAAAAATCGTAAAAAAAATGCTTTTTTTTCATTTCCGCTATTGTTTTTTTCGGGAAAACGCATATAATATAGAATCGAAGCAACCAAGTGCTCATATAAATGGGCTGTTTTGGAGACTGTCCCGGAGGCAGGGACGGTCAAGAAAACAGAAATATATATGGACGCAAGGTAAAAAACATGGCAAAACGCCGTAAAAAACAAACAGGAGAGAGAAAATGAAATCTCGCAAAGAACGCAGCTTCACCCTTATCGAGCTGCTCGTCGTGATCGCCATCATCGCGATCCTCGCCGGAATGCTGTTGCCCGCCCTTAACGCCGCCCGCGAAAAGGCCCGCCGCATTTCCTGCACCAGCAACCTCAAGCAGCTTGGTCTTGCCTGCAAGATGTATGCCAATGACTTCTATGAGAAGTATCCCGTGTACGGCCCCTCCGGAGCCGCCACCCACAACGGAACCTCTCTCGGGCTTCTCGTTTCCGAGAACTTCCTGACCGACGTCAAAGTCTACCTCTGCCCCTCTGCTGCGCATGAGCCCTCCACCCAGGCTATCGGTGAATACTTCGTGCGTGCCCGCGGCTTTGCAGCCACCTCCGGATCCGCCGGAAACTACTCCTATGCCTACATTGCCGGCCTGAATGAAAACCACGGTGCCGACTCCGGTCTCGCCTTCGATATCGGCAAGTCCACCTCCGGCGCCAGAGCCAACCATGACAAGTACGGCAACATCATGTACATCGACGGTTCTGCCCGTGCCTCCACCGGCAATACCTGGTACAAAGACATCAAGTACTGGGGCTATGCTTCCGGTCTTGAGAACTTCAACGCCGGCGATCTCTTCGGCAGCACCAAGGTGCCCATCAACCTGACTGGTACTACTGCTACCGATTCCGTCATCGCCGATTAAGTCTTCTTGACGATACTCTGACGAGTATGAAAGCCGTTCTGCGAAAGCAGAGCGGCTTTTTTTATTTCCCGTTTTCGACCGGAGCAGACAAAAAAACAGCGGCGGGAAACTTTTCATTCCCCGCCGCCGGAAAAATGTTATGACGAAAGGTTACTGGGCGCTTCCCTCCGCCTGCTCCTTTGCCATAAGGTCGCGCATCCTCTTTTCGGATTTGTCGAGGAAATCCAGCCAGCCTTTGGGATCGATGAAGGCGTCCTTTTCTCCGGCAAGGACCCGTTTGCCTTTGCCCAGCGTATCGTTCTGCCCCACGTGGTTCCCAAGAAAGACCTCCACTTTTTCCTTCCGGCAGAGGTCCAGTCCGGCAAGGAACTGTTTCTGCAGATCCATGGGGAGGCCGTGACTCTTCAGGAACGCCCCGGAAAGGGAGTTCATCCCCACGCCGCCGTGCATTCCGGCGCGGAGAGTGCGCACGCCGTCGGAAACATCGAAGAAGAAGGAGAGCGTTCCTTCCGTGTGGCCGGGGGTGAGGCGGGCGGTGATGGTGGTCCCGCCCAGCGTGATCTTGTCTCCGTCATCCAGCAGATGGTCCGGCTCGAAGGCGGATTCATAGGAGGCGTATCCCAGTTCTTTCGCCCAGGTGAGATCCCTTGTGCCGTTGGCGTAATCCCGGTCGGGCCGGCCTATGAAGGTCTCGCCGCCGCAGAGCTTCTGCAGGTGCAGAGCCGCCCCCAGATGGTCATAATGGCCGTGGGTGAGCACGATGTACTTGATTTTCATGGGGTCGAAGCCCAGCCGCCGGATGGATTCCAGAACGATGTACAGACTTTCCGGATACCCCGGATCGATGACGATGAGTCCCGCTCCGGTGTCGATGAGGTGGGTGGAAGCGGGTTCGATCCCCACGAAATACAGATTCCCGAACACCCGGAAGGGGGCGACCGGGTACTCCCAGACTTTTTTCAGCATGTTTGCTCCTTTTGTTTGGTTTCTTACGGTATGAAAAAAGGTTTTTTCTTACGTTTCCGCCTTTCCTTCCTCCCTCATCCGCCGCATGGCGGGCACAAAGGGCAGCAGGAAAAAGATCAGCAAAATCCCCAGAAAACAGCACCCGGGGAGAAGCTGGTATCCGCTTACGGTCATCCCGAAAAGCTTCCGGACGCCCTTGAGATATCCCCTGCCCAGCAGGAAGGCGGTAAGAAGCGTTCCCGCCGCCGTCCCCAGAGAAATGAATGTGGAACAGAACGCCATGGCCATGATCTTGTTGCCGGGAGTGGCAAGAGCAAGCATTTCCACGGCGCTTATGCACATGAGGAAGGCATTCACCATCCCCAGAAAGAAAAACGCCGTGCCCGCAAGAACCGTCATGCCCAGTCCGCCCTTGGCAAGGAAGAAGAGCGCTCCCACGGAGAACAGCGCAAGAATATGGGTGAAAAGGATCTGAAATCCCATGGGATATTTCTTTCCCAGACTGCCCAGAAGAAAAAATCCGGCAAGTTTCCCCAGAAGATGGATGGCCGTGAAGGTCATGATCGTCCCCGAGGCCACGTTCAGCACCACTTTCATGTAGATCATGGTCAGCGGCAGTGCCGCGGAAAAGGCGAAATAGAGACAGCACAAATAGGCGGAAAATCCCAGAAGATCGGAATTGTGCAGGCAAAGAGAAGTGCTTTTCCGCAGGTCCGGGGACTCCCTGCGCATGGCGGGATCCATGGGCAGGAGATCCATGCAGAATTTCCGTACCAGTAGGCCGATCCCCGCCAGAAGGAAGACCCCCTGAAAGACCCACAGGGACCGCCCCGCCCCCAGAATTTTCCCCAGAAGGAACAGGAGACAGGCATTGAACAGCATGTAAATGAACCGCATTCTGCTGAAAAACGGCACCCGTTCCTCCTTCCGGAGGATATTGTCCAGAAGAGGGTACCAGGTGGAGGCGTAAAAGTTCAGCGTGAGCGTGTAAAGAAAGCACCCGCAGATCACGGCATACTTTCCCCTGGCGCCGAAAAAGGGGGCCGCGGCAATCAGGCAGAAGCCGAAAAATCCGGCAAAGCAGGAGATCCCGTAGGTAAACCGGAGCCCCCATCTGGCGGCGAAGGCGGCGCAGGGGATGAGAAGCAGGATCCCGGAAAGGCTCATGATGGAGGAGGAGAACATGGCAATGGATTCGCTCCCGCCCAGCAGGGTGAGGAAAAGGACGATGGCCGCGTTGCTTTCCACCAGCTGGGTGGAAATGCAGCCGGAAACCGTCGAGGCGATGGCCGCTCTGCGGCAATGCCTTCTCGTCTCGTCGGACAATGTTTCCGCAAAAGGGAGGTTCGTACTCATTTTACCTTCCTTTTCAGAAGATCGAAAAATCCGCCCTCTTCCGTCTTTTCTTCCTCTTTTTCGCAGGGGAACATCACCATGGAAGAGTTTTCCTTCCTCTCGCAGGTCATCCGCCCTCCCGCGGCGAAGTGATTGGCGGGGGTGATGTTCCGGGCAAGAAACTCCACGGCGGAACGCTGGATGTTCCACGGAGGGCCGTCCTCCTTTTTTTCCGGGAGATAGATTGTGGCCTGATACCGGAACTGGTAGCCGGGGATTTTGTCGGATTTCATGTGGAGGGAAAATCTCCCGCAGGGCCTGTTCCGGAAAGGGAAAATTCCCTCATAGCGGCAGAACGCTTCCAGATCCTTTTCGGAGCAGAAGATCTTTCTTTCGGCCAGGGAGGCGCGAATTTTTTCCGTATTCAAGGGAAAGACCTCCCCCCGGAGAAGGCTTCTCCCCTCCCCCGCAAGATCGGAAAACGCGCTCCCGGAAGGGGATTGGAAAAAGGGGAGCAATAGCAGGGTTTCCTCTTCGTTAAGCGTTCTTCCCTTGTCCCGCGGCGTAAAGGACGTTCCGGAAGCTTCCCAACGGACAAGAAAGCTTTTCCCTTCCAGCTCTTTGCAGGGGATGTTTTTCCCCTTCACGCTTCCGGAAAGGGAACGGATCCTAAGGAGAGCTTCCCGCATCTCCCCCGTTTCTCCGACCGATTTCACAAGGAGGACTGCGGAAAGATCCGATTTCACCGATTCATATTTTCCCAGGGATTTTCCTTCCGATCCGGCAAGGGAAAAACGGTAGTCGGCTGTCTGGCCGAACCGGGCGAAAAGTTCATACTTTTCCCCGACTTTCACCTGTCGGACGAAATCGAAAGCCTTTCTGCGTTCCGCGGAAAAGAGACAGGGGAAAAGTGCCGCGCAAAGAAAGAGCGCAAGCCATATCTGCCGCATTT
>JAGAEF010000187.1 GCA_017613255.1 Lentisphaeria bacterium | reverse complement strand
GGGCAACTTCCGCCGTGTTTTTTCCCATTCCCGTCTTGAGACTTGCGTCTTGCGGCTTGAGACTAAAAAAAATGTCATTTTTTTTGAAAAAGGCAGTTGCTTTTTCATTCCATGCGTGTATATTGCGGTCTGTTTCCCCCCAACATTCACCCCCCCGGAAAAGCCCAACCGAGAAAGGACCTCCCGCCCATGAAAAGAGTCATGCTCTTCCTCGCCGGATGCCTCTTTGCCGCATCCATCGCCCTCAACATCCGTTTCTGGCACAAATCCCAGGTGCCGGGAAAAGCCGTGGAAGAGCGGAGGACGGAAACGGTAAAGGTAAAAGAGAAAAAAATGAAGACCTCTCCTCCGGAGGACAAGACGGTTTCGGAGAAGAAGAATAATCTGCGGAAACCGCCTGCCGCCAATCGGAAAAGGACGCCGGCAAACTTCTTTTTCCGGGGGGCGCAGTACCCTTACTGGAGCAATGAAAAGAAGATCGAGATCTCCTTTGCCCGTGTCCCCGTCTCCCGGAACTACGACGACGAATATGAGGATGGAGGATCGTCGGTGAATCTGGATCTGGACCCGGCCACGCTGGAAGAAGCCATCACCATTTCGCCCGAAATTCCCCTTACTGCCGTCATCGGAGGGGAAAATCTGGTCCTCCGGGGGGATTTCAAGTACGGCGCGACCTATCTCATCCGGCTGGACACCTCGCTGAAGACGAAAGACGGCGGGCGTCTTGCCGCCCCCGCGGTCTTTTCCGTGAAGATCCCCCATCTCACGCCTTCCGTGCGCTTCGTCACGCAGGGGATGTACCTCCCCATCAAGGCGGGCAGAGTCACGCTCCCCTATTCCGTCACCAACGTGAAAAAGATCCGCGTGGAGGTCCGGAAATTCTACACGGATAACCAGGAAACGTTCCGCTCCTCCTATTATTCCGACAGTCTCGACACCTCCGCCAGCCGCCTTGTCTTCGAAAAGGAGCTGCTGTTTTCTCTCCCGGAGGACAAGGAGGTCTTCCAGCAGCTGGACCTCACCTCTCTGCGGGAAAAGAACGGCCCGGGCGTATACGGGATCCTTGTCAGCTGCATCGAGCCCCGCCCCCGTTACTCCTGGGAAGGCAGGAAGAGCATCCGTTTCATTTTCACGGATCTTGCCGTTTCCGCCGCCATCCCGGAAGATGCCGCAACCGGCGCAAAGGGAGGAGTTTTCGTCCGTTCCCTTTCCAAAAATCTTCCCGTTGCCGGAGCGGAAGTCACTTTGCTGAGCAGCAAACAGCAGATCTTTGCCAGAGGAATTACCGACAAGGAGGGCAAATGCGTCCTGACCATAGCCAGACGCTACCGGGATGACGAAGACCGTCCGGAAAAACTTTTCGTGCGCAAAGGGGAGGATATCGCCTGTCTCGACCTCTTCGGACACAACTCCACTTCCCACGATCTCTCCCGCTTCCAGGACGGGGGAAAAGCCGCCGTTTCCGGCAAGGCGGAAGCCTTCCTCTACACCCAGCGGGGAATCTGCCGCCCCGGAGAGGTCATCCATGCCGGACTCTTCCTCCGCAAGGAGGATAACGGGAAGAATTCCGCCCTTTCCGGAATGATGCTGGAACTCAGTCTCACCGATCCTGCGGGCACCTCCTTCCCCGGGAAAACGGTGGAGACGGATGAATCCGGTTCCGCGGTCTTTTCCTTCAAGATCCCCGGGGACGCCCGCACCGGGACATGGTCCATTGCGGCGAAAACGCCCGGCGCAGGCAAAAAGGCGCCGGTTCTGGGCTCCTGCAAGTTCCAGGTGGGGGAATATGTGCCCGACCGGATCAAGGCGGAACTGAAGATCGGGGAAGAGCCGGAAGTGGTCTCCTCGCTGGATTCCGTCCGTTTCCGGCCCTCCGCCGCCTACTATTTCGGCGCGCCGCTGGATCCTTCGGTGGAAGGCACCCTGTCCGTGCGCACCCTTCCCCTCGCCAAACGGCCCGCCCACTGGAAGGACTTTGCCGTGGGGGATCCCTCGGCGCCTTTCCTGCCGGGCAACTTCCATGTGCATGACGTCTCCCCCGCCGGGAAGGAAGTGGTCTATCCCGGCTTTGCCGCCCGGGGAGGGAAAAGCACGGTTCCCGTCCTCCTTTCCGCGACCTTCACGGTTGCCGAACCGGGGGGCAGATCGGTTTCCGCAAGCAGAAATCTTCCCTGCTCCGTCATGGACTGCTATCTGGGAATCTTCAAAGAGGTCCGCACCAGAGGGTCCGCCGTGGCGGCGGACTGGAAACTGCTTGCCATGCGGGAAAAAGAGATCATTCCCGCAATGAAGCGCCAGTATGCCGTCAAACTTATGCGGGTCCAATGGGACCGCCGCATCAAGGAGACCAACGGCAAATTCGCCTGGGAGTGGAACAGAACGGAAACACCCGTTCTGGAAAAGAAAATCGTCTCCTCCGAGAGACAGGGGACCTTCGAACTGGGACAGCTGGAAGCGGGCGAATACGTCCTTTCCGTCAGTTCCGGAGAGATGAAGACCAGACTCACCTTCTGGCACGAGGAAGGCGCCGCCGGCGGGAGATCCCCCAACATGGCGGAACTTGCTCTGAGCTGTGACAAAACTTTCTACCGTCCGGGGGACACGGCCAGAATCTCCTTCGAAAGTCCCGGAAAGGGTGCCGCGCTCATCGTCAGCGGAAGCGGAAATACGCTCCGGATGCGGGCAATCGACGTGATCAAGGGGAAAAACACCGTTTCCGTCCCCGTTCCCGGGAATGTCGCCTTCGAGACCTATCACACGGCGATCACGCTGGTCACGGGGGAACTTGGCGCCGTAAGCCGCTCCTTTGCGCTGGCCCCCCTCAAGGTGGATCTTTCCGCTTCCCGAAAACTTTCCGTTGCCGTGAAACACCCGGAAAAGGCGCTTCCCTGCGGCGAGATCCCCGTTTCCGTGGAGCTCAAGACCCTTGCGGGCGCCCCTGTCTCCGGCTCCGTGCATCTTTTCGGCTGTGACGCGGGGATCCTTGCCCTCACCGGCTGGAAGACGCCGGATATCTACGAATTCTTCTCCGGAAGAAGGGTTTCCGCCCTGACGTTTACGGATATGTATGAATACCTCTTCCCCGAGCTCAAACTTTCCGCATCGGGCAAGTTCGGAGGCGGAGCCTCCTCCGAAACGGGCGGATATCTTTCCCGCGTCAAGCTCAAGATGAAAGCTCCCGCCCTCTTCTCCCTGGGTACGCTCAGGACCGATGAAAAGGGGCTTGCCTCCGGCAAGGTGAAGCTCCCCGACTTCACCGGAAGCCTCCTCATTTCCGCAGTCGCCGCGGACCGGGAAAGGACCGGATCGGCGGGAAGCGAGCTTCTTGTGCGGGACCGCATCGGTGGAACCGCCTCCTTCCCCCGGGCCGCCGCCCCCGGAGACGAGATCCAGGGGAGTTTCACGCTCTTCAATTTCGATCTTCCCCAGGGGGAATTTTCCTTCGTTCTCACGCTTCCTGAAAACTGGAAATGTCTTTCCGGGGAAAGCTCCGTAAAGGGGAAATTGGCCAAAGGAGGTCAGAAAACCTTCCCCATCCGCATGAAAACTGCGGAAAAGTGCGGCAATCACACGCTGAAGTACGTCTGCACCTTCCGCTCCGGAACCGAGACGGTGGAGAAGAAGGGGTCCTTCCATGTGGCTTTGCGCCATAAGACGCCGGAAGGATCGGAAAGCGCTTTCACCCTTCTCCGCAAGGGGGAAAGCTTGACCGTGAAGGGCGACACGGCCAAATGGCATCCCGACGGATTTTCCGTAAAGGTCACCGTAAGCGGTTCTCCCGTGACAATGCTTGCCGATTCCCTGGATTTCCTGCGTTCCTACCCCTACGGGTGTCTGGAGCAGACCGCCTCGGGGGCCTTCCCCTTCCTCAGCGCGGAACAGCTTTTCTCCTGCGGGCTCATCGGCAGGGAACAAGCCGAAACCGCAAAAACCACCGTCCTTCAGGCCGCCTACCGGATCCTTTCCATGCTGCGGTATGACGGCTCCTTCAGCATGTGGCCCGGTTCCGGACCCGAATTCCGTGCGGGGACGCTTTTCGCTTCCCACTTCCTTTTCGAGGCGGAAAACAAGACCTCCTTCGTCATCCCCGGCGGGGCAAGGGAACTGATCTGCCGCCACCTCTACCGCATTGCGGAAAACGCCGCCCGTCCCAGAGGGGAAAGGGCGTACGCTTCCTGCATTCTTTCCCTTGCGAAAAAACCCTCCTTCCGGAATCCGGCAAGAAACATTCTTATGGAGAACCGGAAGGATCTTGCTTCCCTTTTCGCTTCCTTCGCCCTGATCCACGGGGGATATGCCGCGGAAGGGGCCTACTACATGAAGGGCGCTCTGGAAAAGGAGGTGTGGAGGGAGAAAAACATTCCCTACGCCTATGCCGATGACGGCGTGAGAATGGGCATGGTGCTCTATCTTCTTGCCCGCACCGATCCTGAAAATCCGGTCTGTCTCCAGCTGCTGAACCATCTTCAGAAATCTCTCCGGAGCGACGGCAGAGGCTGGGGGACCACCCAGGCCAACGCATGGGCCGTGCTGGGGATCAGCGCCTGGGCGGAAGGAAACCGCCTGGGCAAGACCGATCCCGCCGTGAAAACGGCAGGTACTCTCCGCCTTTCCGACGGGAAGGTACTCCCCGTTCCCGCAGGCAAGGCCGTGACCGTGGAGGTCAGGGAAAAGGAGACGATTTCCCTTGCCGCGACGGGTTCGGAAGGGCTGTTCGTGCGGTCCGTCACAAGGGGGATCCCCCGTAACGGCGTCACCGCTTCCAGAGGACTTGCCGTAAAGAGAGAGTATCTGGACAAGGACGGCAAACCGGTGACGAGAGCCGCCCACGGAGACCTCCTCACCGTGCGGATCACCACCAAAGCGTTTCAGTACATTCCCGACGCGGTCATCGTGGATCTGCTTCCGGGAGGTCTGGAGATCGAGGACGGCGCTCTGGCAACGAGAGCAGCCAAGAATGTCGTTCAGAAGAAGAACGCTCCTTCTGTCAAGTTCAAGGAGAACCGGGACGACCGTTTCCTGCTCTTCTGCGATCTGGACGGGGAACAGGTCTACGAGTACAAGGTGAGAGCGGTCATCCGGGGCAAATACGCCATCCCCGCCGTCTCCGGGGAAAAGATGTATGACCCGGATGTGGCCGCGCTCTCCGCGCCGGGAGGCTTTTTCGAGATCAAATGACCTCTTTTGGCTCCCTGTTCAGGAGGAGGAGCATCCTTCTCCTCCTCCTTTTCTTTGCCCTTCTTCTTTTCTGCGGCGGGGGGGCGTTTCTTGCGTGGCACGTTCTCCCCGACTATGCACAGGATCCTCTGGAGATCCTTGAGGAAGCCGCCCCGGCAAGAAGCTGGTACGACGGAAAGGGCGCGCTGGTGAAAAGGGAGCGCTGCTGGCAGTATCAGTGGAGACTCCCCCTGCCCCTCTCCCAAATCTCTCCGGAGGCGGTCAAGGTCATGCTGGCGGCGGAGGACGCAAACTTCTACAGTCATGACGGAGTGGACCTTTCCGCGGTCTGCCGGGCCGCGTATCAGAACGTTTCCTCCGGCAGGATCGTTTCCGGAGCCTCCACCATCCCCATGCAGCTTGCCGCGCTGGCCATGCGGATGCGGAAGATCCCCAGAAGGACCCTTTCCGGCAAACTCCGGCAGGCCCTTATGGCAAGGAAACTGGTGAGGAAATACTCCAAGGACCGCATTCTGGAAGAGTACCTCAATTTCGTTCCCTTCGGCGGGAGTCTCTACGGCATCGGGGCGGCATCCGTCTACTACTTCGGACTGCCTGCAAAAGAGCTCAATCTTGCGGAAGCTTCTCTCCTGTGCGGGATCCCCCAGAAGCCGGGGAGCTACCGCCCGGACAAAAATCTTCCTCTGGCAAGAATTCGGCAGAAACGGGTCCTTTCCATGCTGGAAAAACGGAAGATTCTGGCGAAAGGGGAAGCGGAGAAAATCTTCCGGGAGTCCCCCCTTCGTCTCCGGGATTTTTCGGTCCGGTCCCCCCTTGCCGGAAACGAACCAAAACTTCACGACATGTATTTCCGCGAGGCGGCAAAGTCTCTGGAAAGGAAAAAGATCCCCCTCCCCTTCCATGTTCCTACGGCGCTGGATCAGGAAAAGACGCTTCTTGTGCTGGACACCCTGAAAAAGTTCGCCTCCTCCGCGCAGGGAGTAAAGGACGGAGCGGCCGTACTCATCCACAATCCCACCATGAGAGTTCTCGTCCTTGTGGGAACTCTGGACGCAAAGGACCCCTTCACCGGGCAGGTGAACGCCGCCACCGCCGTCCGCAGTGCGGGCAGCACGCTCAAACCTTTCCTCTACGGGGAAGGAATTTACGGAGGGCTGGTCGGCCCGGATAGTGTCTTTCTGGATTCTCCCGTCCGTTACAAAGATTATGAACCTGCCAACTATGACGGCAAGTTCCGGGGCAGAGTTTCTCTGGAGGAGGCCCTGAGGCTTTCCCTCAACACCACCGCCGTGAAGATGCTGGCGATCCTGGGGGAAAAACGGGCGCTGGAACGCTTTTCCTCCATCGGGCTTTCCGACCATTCCGGAAAAAAGAACGGGCTTTCCCTTGCGCTGGGGTCGGCGGGCTACACGCTTCTGGAACTCACCAACGCCTTCACCATCCTCCCCAACGAAGGGGTATTCCGCAAGGCAAGCTTCTTTCCCCAGGGAAGCGTTCCGGGACTGAAAGAGGAGGAGACAAAAAGGATTTGGGACGCGAATACGGCCATTGCCGTAAGCGCCATTCTCCGGAGAAAAGAGCCCCCCTTCGGGGATCTGGACGCGGCGTGGAAAACAGGCACTTCCAACGGAAACAACGATGCCTGGTGTCTGGCGGCAACTCCGAAATATACTCTGGGGGTCTGGTTCGGCAACAAGGAGGGGAAAGCCTCCCCCGATCTGGTGGGGCTGCACCTTGCCGCGCCCTGTGCGGCGGGGATTCTGGAAGCGCTCTACCGGAACGGAGAGTACCCCTGCTGGAAAGAGGAACTTTCCGCCTTCGAGGAGGCGAAACTGTGCGTGGAAACGGGACTCACGGGCGCCTTTGCCTGCGGGAATCTCTTTTCCGGCAGAAAAATCAGGGGAATCCCCCTGAAGCACTGTACGAAATGCGCGGGAGGAAAGGACAGGCCTTCTCTGAAGATTCTCTTCCCCGGAAGCGGCAACTATTTCCTCGAAAAAGGGAAAAAGAGCGTGAAACTCCCCCTTTCCGCCGAAGAAAAAGGCCTCATCTGGTTCATCGACGGAATCATGGTGAAAAAAGGAAAAGCCCCAGACTGCTGGGAATTCGAAGAAGGCCCGCACAGCGTGACCGTCACGGATCCGGAAGGCAAAAAAAAGGCAAGAAGCGTGTTTTTTCAGGTACTGGCGGATTTCTGAGGGGAAAAACGGGAAAAAAACGCGGAAAAAATTTGCAAAAAACGTCAAGGAGTGCTAAACTATGAAGGAATATTTTCAAAACAGGGGATTTCAGTCATGGAAATGCAGAATACCATTGGAAAAAGTGTTTCGGCAAGCGGGATAGCTTTGCACACCGGAGTGAGAGTCAATATGCGGATGCTGCCCGCTCCGGAAAACACGGGGATCGTCTTCCGCCGCATGGATCTCCCGGGCGCGCCGGAGGTGAAGGCCCACGCCCTGAACGTGATCGACGTGCGCCGCGCCACCACCATTGCCGCCCCATCCAAGGCGTTTGTGGTGCTTGTGGAACATATCATGGCTTCCCTTCATGCCGCGAAAGTGGACAATATCTATATCGAGATGAACAGTGCGGAGCCCCCCATCTGCGACGGGAGCGCTTCTCCGTTCTTCCGGATGCTCATGGAAGCGGGGATCGTCCCCCAGAACGCTCCGGCGAAAACCTACGCCGTGGAAAGTCCGCTGTACATCGAAAAGAACGGGACCACCATCGTGGCGCTTCCCCCGGAAAAGGAAGGGGAGCTCAAGATCACCTGTACCGTCTCCTATGCGGGCACGCTCATCGGCACCCAGTTCCTGGACTTTGTTCTCACCCCCGAAAATTTCGAAAAGGAGCTGGGCCCCTGCCGCACCTTTGCCGAATACAAGGACCTTGCCACGCTGTTCCAGATGGGACTGGCCAAGGGCGGAAGTCTGGACAACGCGGTGGTCATCCACGACGGAGCCATCATCAGCCACGACGGGATGCGTTTCCCCAACGAACTGGTCCGGCACAAGGTCATGGACATGGTGGGGGATCTTTACCTTACCGGAGTGAAGCTTTCCGCCCATATCGTGGCCGTGAAGCTGGGGCATCCCACCAATGTGGCCCTCTCTCAGGCGATCGTAGGCAGAATGAGCGGAAAGTAAAATCAATTTTCTCGGGAAGAAAGGAGTCAGCATGAGTCAGGTTCTCGGTGTGCGAGAGATCAGGGAGATCGTCCCGGCAAGAAAAGGGATGCTTCTTCTGGACAAGGTTTACATGGAAAGCGAAACGAAGGCGTGGGGATTGAAAAGCATCTCCATGGGAGAAACCTTCTTTCTGGGGCACTTCCCCAATCATCCCATCTTCCCCGGCGTGCTCCAGACGGAAGTCGCCGCGCAGCTGGCGGAAGTGCTGGTCTGGAAAAAACTGGATCCGGAACGCAAAGGGGACATCTATCTCAAAAGTCTCCGCAACGTAAAGTTCCGCAACCCCAACTATCCCGGCCACCGGATCATGGCGGAAGTGGAGATCACCTCCGTAACCGATGACGCCGCCGAATTTTCCGCTGTCATCCATAACGGCGGCAAGAGAGAGGCCACCAGTCTCACCGGCACGCTGGGCGTGCGGCCCAGACAGGACGTGGAGTTCGTCCCCGAGTTCAACGAGTTCGACCGGGAACGGAATCTGGTCATGGATACGGAAAAGATCCAGACCATCATCCCCCACCGCTACCCCTTCCTCTTCGTGGATTATGTGGCGAAAATGGAGGGAAATCATGTGGTGGGGATCAAGAACTGCACGGAAACCGAACCCATCTTCCGGGAATACCGGGACGGCTATACGGTCCTTTTGAGTTCCGTTCAGCCGGAGATCACCGCGCAGGTGGGCGCCATCTACTCCCTTTCCCGCCCGGAATCCGCCGGAAAGATCGCCATTTTCATGGGGATCGACCGTTCCGACTTCTTCCATCCGATCTTCCCCGGCGACCAGATGCGCCTGGAGGTGGATATGCCCGATATCAAGTCCCGCTTCGGAAGAGGAGAAGGGTATATGATCGTCAACGGGAAGGAAGTTTCCCGCACCCAGATGATGTTCGCCATCGTGGACAAGGTGTGATCTCTTTTCCTCACCGGAAAGAACGTCCGTGAAAGCTCTCAGTGCCGCAAGTATGCGTCTTCTGGACTCCCGCACCATCGCGGAAACGGGGGTTCCCGGGGTCGCTCTTATGCGCAGGGCGGGGCAGCTTGCCGCCTCCGCCATTCTGGAATATATCCACGCTCTGGCGGGAAACGGAGTCCCCGTAAGGAACATCCTTTTTCTTGCCGGAAAAGGGAACAATGGCGGCGACGCCTTCGTTGCGGCAAAGACGCTTTTCGAAACGGGTGAGTTTTCCATTTTCCTTCACTGCATGACCCGGGAAGAGTCTCTTTCCCAAGACGCCTTCGCCGTGTTCGGGGAACTCCCCGAAGAGCTGAAACAAAGAATCAAGTACTCTCTCACGGAAGAGGACCTTTCCCGCCCCGGAACACTGATCGTGGACGGTCTTCTGGGGACGGGGTTCCGCGGGGAGCTGAAAGGCGATTACGGAAAGTGGATTTTTCTTGCCAACGCGTCCGGACACCATATCGTTTCTCTGGATATTCCCTCCGGCATGGAGGCAGATACGGGAAAATGCGGCGCCCACGCCATAGAAGCGGACTTGACCCTCACCATGGCGAATCCGAAAAAGGGGATGCTTTCCCCGGAAGGCGCGCTTCTCTGCGGCAGGATCCAAGTTCTGGATATAGGGATCCCCGGAACCTTTGCGGACGAGATCGCAGATTTCGAAGAATGTACCGTCCTTTCCGACGTGAAAAAAAGCTTCCCCAAGGAGAAAGCAAATATTCACAAATACGAAAGGGGCCATGTGCTTGTTCTGGGGGGCTCCTGCCTCTACTCCGGGGCGCCCCTTCTTGCCGGAGAGGCGGCCGCCCGCACGGGAGCGGGGCTTGTAAGCATCGCCGTGCCGGGAGGGACTCTCCTTGAGGGGCGGATGATCCCCAGGGCGCTGATGATCCGCAAAACGGGAGGAAAGGGGTTTTTCTCCGCCTCCTGCTGGGAGGAAATCGGGACTCTTGCGGAAAAGGCAGACGTCATCGTGGTCGGGCCGGGCATGGGAACGAACGGGGAGAGCATCCCCTTCCTGCGGAACGTATTGCGGTCGGGGAAAAGGGTGCTTGCGGATGCGGACGCACTCAATCTGCTTGCGGGAAATCCGGAACTCTTTCGGGAACGTGCCTGCGAAGAGCTGGTTCTCACTCCCCACGAAGGGGAAATGCGCCGGCTGGAAAAGGCCCTTTCTCTGGACAGCGCCCTCCCCCGGGAGGAACGGGCCAGACGCCTTGCGGCAAAAGTTCGCGCTTTCGTCATACTCAAAGGCGTGCGAACTATCGTCTGCACCCCGGAAGGAAAAACCGCCGTCAACCTGAGCGGCTCCCCCGCGCTGGCCACGGCGGGAAGCGGGGACGTCCTTGCCGGGATCTGCGGAGCGCTTCTCCTGAAAAAGGATCCGGAACCCTTTACGGCGCTTCGGGCGGCGGTCTTTGTTCACGGCCTTGCCGGAGAACTTGCCGATCCTTCCGGCTCCCGGGGCGTTCTTGCCGACGATCTTCTTGAGCGCATCGCCCCCGCCATGCGGAAGATCTCCCCCAGGGCGTGAGGGCACATAAAAACTCCGGGACACGCGTTCCCGGAGTTCCGAAAGATCTTCAGATTTTTACTTACTTTGCCTTGTCCGCAGCAGGCGCAGGCGCGGAAACGACGCGGATGAAGCTGATGACAAGGTTCTTTCCGCCGATATAGAGATAGCCCTGCTCGAAGGCGGCCTGATCGAATTCCACCTTGTACTCCTTTTCCTCCTGTTCAAGGGGGAAGGGGCCGAATTTGGTTTTCTTGTCATGGCTGAAGGGCTTCCTGTTTCCTGCTTCCCGCACGCAGGTGCTGAAATAGCCATCCAGAACGGCCTTCTTCTTGTCGGCTCCGGCGGAGGCCTTCACCGTGACGGTGATCTTCCTGGGCGTCTTGCTGGGAAAGACCATGTAGCCGTAGATCACGCCTTCCTTCATGGCGATCTTTCCGTTTTCGATGCCGGCATGCCCGGCAAGGCCCCAGTGCTTGACCCATTCCGTTCCCGCAAGACCTCTGGGCGGCTTCTGGGGAGTGACGATCAAAAGGGCCCCTTCATGGACCACTTTTTCCGCGTTTTCGTTGGCGGGGGCGGCGGCGAATGCGCCGGAAAAAAGTCCGGCAAGAGCGAGAGCGAAACAAAGCTTTTTCATGTTTTTCCTTTCTTTTTTCATGAAATATGTTTTCCGGGTTCTCGAAATTTACTTTTTCGTGGTATCGTTGCAGGGATAGCTTCTCACGGCCATATAGTTGGTCCACGCGCCGCTTTTGCTGTCGATGGAGACGACGGACTGGGTTTTCTCCTTGCAGATGTCGAAAAGCCTCACGTTCCCGGCAACGAACAGGAAGGTGGTCTGGCTTCTGCCGTTGCCGTGCCAGCCGATGGGATAGCTGGAGGAGTAGCTTTTGGCGCAGTGGGCGAAGTGCAGATAGGAGGGATTTTTCGCCGTGGAGGGCTTGAAGAAACTCCCCTTGGCGTCGCCGGAATAGAGCCAGGTCCGCTTGAAGGAGGAGTCGGGCACGGGATCCCCGTTCCAGCCGCATGTGGAGAAGTTGCAGGTCCGGTTGTTTTCCTCGTCACCGGCCCGCTCGTAAGGGTAATAACTCTGGGCGACGGGGCACTGCATGATCCTCCGGTTTTCATAGGCCATATTGTATCTTGCCGGCAGAAATCCCAGATGAGACAACGCCCAGTCCCATCTCCGCAAGACCGAGGAACTGGCCCGGTTGGCGTTGTAAGAGGCGCCGTAGGTCCACTCCTTGTAGCTTTCCGAGTAGAGGATAAGGTACATATAGGCCTGCTTGATGTTGTTGGTGCATTTCGCCCCCATGGCCGTGCGTCTGGCGTTCCGCAAGGCGGGAAGAAGCATTCCCGCAAGAATGGCGATGATGGCCACCACGACCAGGAGTTCGATCAGCGTGAAAGAGCAAATCCTTCCCGTTTTTTTCATAGCTTTTCCTTTTTTTCCGTAAAACATCCTTTATCGGGAACGCGCCGACCCGAAAAGTTCCCGCAGGGGCGGCACGTACGGCAAATGTCTCCGGCAAGGACAAAGCTTGAGAACCTTCCCGGAGGTTCAGACAGAGTTAAGTTACTCTTGACGAATCCCTTTTTCAAGTCCCCGGAAGGAAAAATCACGGTTTTTTCCATGCTTTTTCCTCCGGAGACCGCACTTTTGAGAAAAGCGGGGAAAAGTCTCCCCCGTGTTCTCATTTTTCGCTGAGGTATCGGTCCACGGTGATCCAGTCCGGCATTTTCACATTGTCCAGCACCTCCGGGGAACAGCCGTGAAAGCCCGCGGCCTCCTTTTCCTTCCTCATGCGGAAATAGAGGACGTGGGAGATCAGGGAGTCCTGAAGGGGGGCGCCGAAAAGCACCGCACGAAAAGCGTGGGTCTGGATGCCGTCGATGAGGAAATTATACGTTTCCCCCGGGGCGGCGGCGCCTCCGTAGGCGGGATCCCCG
The DNA here is from genome assembly GCA_017613255.1 of Lentisphaeria bacterium. Classification (GTDB taxonomy): domain Bacteria; phylum Verrucomicrobiota; class Lentisphaeria; order Victivallales; family UBA1829; genus RGIG5327. The sequence goes on along the minus strand of JAGAEF010000187.1, from coordinate 7,247 downwards.
ATCTTCACGGCGGCAAATCCCATCACTTCCGGGGGAGCCGTGTCCAACAGCCCGGTGAGCTGGATATGGTGCATTTTCACGCCTCTCTGGTTGAGAAAACGGACCACGAAATATCCGCCGGAGGAGTGGCCTCTAATGTTCCGGATGGTGATGTTGAATACGTCATCGTCTTTTGTGTCCGCGCTTCCGCCGCAGAATTCCGTTCTTCCGTACAGTCCCGGTTCCCGTTCCGCCGTGCCGATGGCGGTAAGGGCAATGAGATCGTCTCCGGAAAAGCCCGTGATGTTCTCTATGGAAATATCCCGGCATCCCCGGCGCAGATCCAGCCCGTCCCGGTTGAGACACCGTTCCGGATATCCGTCGATGAGAACGTGCTCCTTTTCCTCGAACCGGATATCCAGGATCAGCCCGGTGCGGCAGTACTCCAGAGAGATCCCCCAGCAGTGGGGATTGCGGACCGTGATGTTCCGCAACGAAAAATCCGTGACATAAGCAAGAAGGATCCCGATGTTGCGCCAGTCCCCCTTCTGGGTCTCCCCCTCCTTCCCCGCGTCCGTCCCGTAGGTGGGTCTTTTGCTCAAGTCCCCGTCCGGGGGATAGGGCGTGATCCTGCCTACGGTGAGGGTCTTGGCCCCGTCTCCCGTGGCCCGGGGGTGGTCCGCCCCTTCGAAGACGGCGGAGCCCTCCCCCAGAATGTGGATGTTGGAAAGGGGAGGAACTTTCCCCGTCCCCGGAACGCAGTTGGCGCTTCTTACGAAGTTGTCCCGGCAAGTGTCGGAAAGCTTGATCTTCGTGTTGGAAAGAATGAGAGTCGTATTCCCCGGCAGGAGAATGGCCGAGTCGATGAGCCAGAACTCCCGGGAGTCCTCTGCTTTCCTCTTCCCGATGCGGACGATTCCGTCCTGCTTTCCCGCGGCATCCACGGCCGCCTGGATCTTTTCGATGTCGCTTCCGGCAAAATCGTTGGGATCCGTCCAGCTCATTTGTCCGCCTTTTCCGCGTCCAGAATGGACTGGTATCTTTTCTTTACCTCCGCGGCAAAGTTCTTCACCGTGAGGTCATAGAAGGCACGGGCGAATTCCGGGGTGAGTTTGCGGATCTCGGATTTCACCGGACGCACGCACCCTTCGAACATCTCCTCGGCCAGAGCGCCGTAGTGCTGGGGATATTTGGTCTCGTCCATGTATTCGGGCTGGAAATAGTCGGGATTGATGGCGTAGTTGGCGGCGGTCTCCCACATGCCGCCGTGTCCGATGCGCTCGATCTTGAGCTCCTCATAGGATTTCTGCACGAAGGCGAGATTGAAGTCCAGAGAGCCCACGGCAAGGACCTTCATGCCCTTGAAGTCGCCGAAGAAGCAGTTGTGGGTGCCCGGTTCCGGAGGAATGAGACCCGGATTGGACTCCACCACGATGTTCTTGATCATGGCTCCGGCAGGGCCGTGGCCGCCGAAAAAGACGCACATCTTGAACTTGTGTTCCAGAACGAAGGTTTCCAGAAGTTCCAGATACAGAGCCTTGCAGACTTCCGCGCTGGTCATCACGCTGGGGTAGAGAAGGGGGGTCCTCGTATATTCGCCGAACTTCACGCTTCTCATGCTCTCCTGCAGCTGGGCCTTGCTCTTGCAGGGATACGCTCCGGAGGGGGCGATGGGCAGCATGGGAAAGACGATGCCGCCGGTGATCTCCGCGGCGGAAAGACACCACTCGTAGGCCTTGCAGGGGTCGATCCCCAGCGCATTGTACTCCTCGTGATACTCCATGGGGCCCGCGCCCACATAGATGATGGAAGTTTTCTCTTTTTCACGGTCGAACTCGTAGGGGGTGAGTTCCTCGAACTTGTGCATGTTCCTTGCCATGAATGTTTCCTTTCCTTATGCGTTTTCCTTTTCCAGGACCCTTTTGTAGTTTTCCTTTACGTCCGCGGCGAAGCGCTGAAGCGTGGTATCGAAGATCCTTTTCGCAAATTCGGGGGTGAATTTGCGGAACTCGGATTTCACCGGACGCACGCACCCTTCGAAATGCTCTTCCGCCAGCACGCCGTAATGCTGGGGGTATTTGGTCTCGTCCAGAAGATTCGGCTGGAAATACTCCGGATTGATGGCGTAATTGATGGCCGCCTCCCAGAGTCCGCCGTGGTTGATCCGCTGGATCTTGAGTTTGGCGTACTCTTCCTTCACGATGTCCATGTTGTAGTCCAGAGAGCCCACGGCCATGACCGTCATGCCCTTGAAGTCGCCTGCGATCTTCTGGTAGCCGCCCTTGTAGTCGGAGTGGTCGCCGGGGGTGTTGTCGTTCACGATGTCCTTGATCATCTGGCCCGCGGGTCCGTGGGAGCCGAAGAAGACGCAGAGCTTGAACTTGTGCTCGATGGCGAAGGTTTCCAGAAGCTCCATATAGAGAGGATAGCATACCTCCCGGCTGCTGAACACGCCCGGATAGCATCCGGGGGTGCGGGTGTACTCCGTAACGTGGGGGTACTGCATGCGTTCCAGAAGTTTCTGCTTGTCGGTGAAGGGCCGCGCTCCGGAGGGGGCGAAAGGCACCATGGGGAAGACGATCCCGCCGGTGATCTCCGCGGCCCTGAGACACCACTCATACCCTTTGCAGGGGTCGATCCCCAGCGCGTTGCACTCCTCGTGATACTCCACGGGGCCCGCCGCAATGTAGATGATGGAAGCTCTCTCCTTCTCCTGATCGAACTCGTAAGGGGTGAGCTCCTCGAACTTGTGCATGTTTCTTGCCATGACAAAACCTTTCCTTATGCCTTTTCCCTTTCCAGGATCTTCCTGTAGTTCTCCTGAACGTCCGCGGCGAAGCGCCGGAGCGTGGTATCGAAGATCCTTTTCGCGAACTCGGGAGTGAGTTTGCGGAACTCGGATTTCACCGGACGCAGGCACCCTTCGAAATGCTCCTCCGCCAATGTGCCGTAATGTTGGGGATATCTGGTTTCGTCCAGACGCTCCGGCTGGAAGTATTCCGGATTGATGGCGTAATTGATGTCCGCCTCCCACATCCCCCCGTGGTTGATCCGCCCGATCTTGAGTTTGGCGTACTCTTCCTTCACGATGTCCATGTTGTAGTCCAGAGAGCCCACGGCCATGACCGTCATGCCCTTGAAGTCGCCTGCGATCTTCTGATAGCCGCCCTTGTAGCCGGAGTGGTCGCCGGAAGTATGCTCGTTGACGATGTCCTTGATCATATTTCCCGCGGGTCCGTGGGAGCCGAAGAAGACGCAGAGTTTGAACTTGTGTTCGATGGCGAAGGTTTCCAGAAGTTCCATATAGAGGGGATAGCACACCTCCCGGCAGCTGAAGACGCCCGGATAGAGCAGAGGCTGACTGGTGTACTCGGAAGAGAAATGGGGTTCCCGCATGTGTTTCTGCATCTTTTCCCGGTCGCAGAAGGGTCTTGCTCCGGCGGGGGCAAAAGGCACCATGGGGAAGACGATCCCTCCGGTGATCTCGGCGGCCTTGAGACACCACTCATACCCTTTGCAGGGGTCGATCCCCAGAGCGTTGCACTCCTCGTGGTATTCCAGAGGACCCGCCGCGACGTAGATGATGGAGGCCCGCTCTTTTTCCTGATCGAACTCGTAAGGGGTGAGTTCTTCGAACTTGTGCATGTTTCTTGCCATTTTTTTCTCCTTTTCGAATGGTTTATCGTAAATTCCGTCAGAATTCGATTTCGATGATCCCCTGTTTTTCCTTCGGGCGGAACAGGATCTTTCCGTCCTTTTCCTCCCCGGCAAGGGAACTTTTCCGCACCTTTGCGCCGTTTTTCAGGCGGCAGACCAGCAGAGGCGCTCCGCCCGTAAGGACGTACCGGATCCTTGCGCGCTTTTTTTCCTCCTGCCAGAAGGCTTCGCCAATCTGCATATCCTCCCAGTGTTCCAGAAGGACAGGGTGTCTTCTAGCCTCCAGCAGGGCGAAGATCATGGCGGGATACAGTTTTTCCGGGTGGAAGGTGGAAAAGGTCCCGATGTCCCGGCACTGCCGGATGAGGGAATCCATCTTCTCCGCCCGGGAGAAATTCTCCAGCAGCTTTTCCGCAGGATAGGAGGGATCGTCCGCCAGATCCAGAAGGATCATGGTGGGGGTGAGCTGTCTCCCCCAGAAATATCCGTTCCGCTCCCGTTCCGGATCCAGCATCTGATCGAGATACAGCTCCATGATCTTCCGGTGCTCCTCCGGGAGAAGCTTTCGATAGTGCCGCAAAAGTTCGGGGAACGCGCCTTCCGTGATGTAGGTGTGCAGCTGTCCGGGACGCAGGCGGTTCCTGTCCAGCTCTTTGGGGACCCCCTGGAACTGGAGGAACGGCCCTTCCTCCTCCCGGAACGCCTTGGTGATGCCGAAGGGCGGCACCTTGTAGCACTTGCAGAAATAGTTCTGGGAGGAGCGGTAGACCGCCATGCGCAGGGCAAGTTCCTTGGCGGCAAGGTATCTGCCGTACTTATACGCCTCCTCGTCCCCCGCGATTTTCGCCAGCCGGGGAAAGGCGGTATACGCCCCGTAATTGGCCCCTTCGCACCACACCGTCCCCCGCTCGGAATAGCCGGCGCTCATGCACGCCCAGTCGTGGTAGAGGTCCAGATATTCGTACATCTTTTTCAGCGCGTCCCAGTGTTTCCGGACGGGGCCGAAATCCCCGGAGGCCAGAGCGCAGGTGTAGAGCGTATAGAAGGAGACTCCCAGCCCCCAGTCGTTTTCGTAATAGGGGACGGGGCTTTCGGAAATTTCCCGGTCCGTGAGGAAACGGTTCTGACGCACCCACCCCACGTTGAGGTAGCAGATCACGTATTTTACTCCGGTGAAGGGCTCCCTGCGGCAATAAAAGTTCTTCATCTCCTTGCGCAGCATCCGGGGGCCGTAATAGTAGTCGAGGATGGTCTTGTGGGGGTGCTCCTCCATGCGCCAGAGATAACTGTGTTCCGTGAGGAGACAGGTGTAGGTGCTTTCCGGATCGCAGGCGCCCTCCAGACTTTTTCCCGCCTTTTCCGCAAGAAGTTTCCGGTACTTTTCCGGCGGGAAATAAGGGAGCATGGCGGCAAAGCCCCAGCGTTCCAGAGAGGAGCCTATGTAGGCGTAGGAGCGGAAATTGTCCGGAAAATGTTCCTGAAAATCGAAAAACTCTTTCAGTCCCTCTTTCAGGATCTCGGAAGCTTTTCCCTTCTCCTCCGCCAGCGGGAAACGGATCTCGTCGGGCATGAGGGGGATGGTGTAGGAAGAAGAGTCCCCTTCCACGGCCAGAAACGGTCCGTATTTCGTGGGAAAGCCCAGATCGGCGGCGTTGGGGTCGAACTCCCCCCGCCCGCTCAGGACCGCCGCGGGAGGATAGGGGGCAAGTCTGAGGGGCAAAGTCCCCCATTCGTCCGTGAGGATCTCGTATGTGAACTTCTGCGTGATGCGGCACTTTTGCTCTTTTTCGTCGATATGGAAAAAGTCCGTGCACTCTTTTGGAAACGCCAGAAGCGCCCTGCTCCAGAACCGCGCCCTGCGGGAGGCCTCCTTCAGGAACTCCGTATCCGCAGGAGCGGCAGGATCCAGCACCTCCAGACCGAAGGGGGTGGCCGTGATCATTCTCCGGCACCCGGCAAAGGCAATGGAGCTGATCCGGTTCCCTTTCCATGTAAGGAGCAGTTTTTCCGGCTTTTTCTCCAGCAGGACGAGAATGGGGACCTCCGGAAACTCCCTGCTCCCGAAAAGGAGAAGAAAGTTTTCCTTCATGGAAGAGGGGGAAAAACTTTTTAGATCGGTGACGGCATCGGAGGTCATGACGTACTGCGGGCTTCCGGCGAACTCCAGAAGAGAAAGTTTCACATCCTTTTCCTCGCTGAAAACGTACAGCCCCGGGGAGCCCAGAGAGTATTTCAGCAAAACCTTCTGAGACCTCCAGGAGGCGGAAAGCTGGTTGACGCGGATCTCGTCGCCGTATTTTTCCATCTCTTCGGGGGAAAAATGGGTCTTTTCCTCTCCGGGCAGAACGCAGTACCCCCAGCGGTAGGGCATGGGGTGCTTCGGGTGCCCGCACAAATACATCTTGTCCACAAGGCCGAAAGAACTGATCCCGTAATCCAGCAGGCCGTCCCCTTTGGCGAAGCCGAATCTGCCCGGCGTCATTTTCCTGCCCGCGCCGGGGGTCCCGGAAAGATCCTCCTTCCATGCACCCTTTCTGACGCAATAGGGATCGGTCCTTTCCAGAGTTTTCCGGCAGGAAGGAGTCTCATTCCCCGCATCGAAGTCGGGGACAAAGCCCATTTCGAAGGTGAATTCTCCGTCCTCTTCCCTCCACGGGGGGGGAGTGAAGAGCACCCTGATAAGGTTTTCCCCGGGGACAAGGGTAACGGGAAAAGCGCTTCTCCCGTACCGGTTCCCGATGTAAAGGGAACGGGAAACGTCCCCCACATTCTTCCCGTTGATTTCGGAAAGTACGATGTGGGAGGGCCACAGCGCGACCCAGCGGGAACTCTCCCGACCTTTTTCCTCCGGGAGGACCAGCACGCCTTCCCACAGACTTTTCCCTCCGGGGAGAAGCGTTTTCGCCCACTCCTTTACGGAAAGTTCTCCGGAAAAGTCGTAGTAGTAGCTGAAATCCATGGGCATGGCGAAACCTCCTGCCGTACCGGAAAAGTTCAGTTTTTCTTCTTGTTGAAGTTGTAGCCCCAGACGCTTTTGGAAGGAGCCACTCTTTCCCCCTGCGGGACCTCGTCGGGCACGAAATCTTCAAGCTGTTTCAGAAGGCTTTTCACGATGTTCGTACCCGTATCCGCGGCATAAAAGGCGGTTTCCGCCTCGTACCCGCCGTTGGCCAGTTCGAAGCAGTCGGGGGTGGGAACATAGCCCAGAAGTCCGCTGGAAAGGGAGGAGAACCATGTGTAGGGGAACTGGGAACCTTTCTTGTAGTCCAGCCCGTACTGCGTGAAGATCTCTCCGGGGCTGCTGCCGATGACCAGAGGGCCGATCTGCAGCGTCTGGAGCACAATCTTCCTTTCGGGAAACGCCTTGGCAAGCAGGTCTTCGATCACGTAGTACTTGGCGATGTGATGGGTATTGTTCTTCGGATCGTAATGCTTCACCATTTCATAGGCCATGGGGAGGAATTCCGGGTCGGGGATACGGGGGGTCACGGGGATGGACTCCCTTGTCCCTTTCAGCGTCCGGATGGGCCCCCGGTCGGCGGAAGCAAGGATCTTGACGATCTCTCCGCCAATGGTTCTGCCCAGTCTCGTGGCGGCGGGCTTGCCCGTAT
>JAGAEF010000186.1 GCA_017613255.1 Lentisphaeria bacterium | reverse complement strand
GGGAAACGATTTCCCCGGAAAACGTTCCGGCAAAATTCCAGTTCGACAAAGACCCGCTGACGCCGCCGGATATGTACCGCTACATGATCGGACGGGTGCTTACGAGGATCCGCCAGCTCTTCCCCAAAGCGGAAATCATTTTCGCCACGACCACGCCGGTGATCGAAGAACAGGCCAACTGGGCCTACCGTTCCAATGCGGAAATCGATGCTTACAACCGGATTGCCCGTGAAGTGCTGGTTCCCCGGGGAGTCAGGATCAATGAACTTGGAAAATTTGCGGCGGAAAAATGTCAGAGTCTTCACAGAGACTGGGTCCACTACAACGAGGAAGGCAGCAGTCTGCTTGCCGATGAGATCATTCAATACCTTGAAAAGGAGGGTTTGTTATGAAATACGCACCCTTTGACGAGATCCGTCCGAAACTGGAAAAACAGTACGAAAATGCCGTTTTTTCCACGGAGGACTGCTGGACGGAGGAACAGCTCCGGCAGGTCTGGGAAGATCACAAAAAAGAAAATCCCGACGAGGACCGGATCCTTTCCCGGGCCTTCCTCATTTCCCTGATCCTGGAACACGCCCCTGTGGCCGTGGAAAAATTCAACGCCTTCCCCGGTAAATTCCAGCCCTTCGGTCTGCTGGGGGAAGATCTGCTGGCAGGGTATGAACTGGCGAAGGAAAAAGTCCCCGGATTCGTCCCCCGCGGGCGGGATTACAAGCGGGGGATCGGCTGGATGGTGGACAGGAGCCACACGGCCCCGGACTGGAAAGTTCTGGCGAAACTGGGCCTGCCCGGTCTCATCACCCGGGCGGAAGGAAAGTCCTCCCCCTTCCACCGCGCCGTGGTCATGGTGTACAAGGCTCTGGCGGAGTTCTGCCGCCGTGTGGCGAAAATCAACGGGAATCCCGTTTATGCGGAGATTGCGGAACACGCGCCAAAAACTCTCCACGAAGCCTTCGCGCTGGCCTATGTTCTGCACGACGCCATCGAATTTGCCGGGGAAGAGGTCCGGACCATGGGAAGGTTCGACGAGATCTATATAGACTTCTACCGGAAGGATATTGCCGAGGGCCGTCTGACGAGAGAGTCCGCCAGGGAGCTCATCAAGTATTTCTGGATCGCCTTCTATGCAAGGTATCAGGGGAAACGGTTCGGCAAGAACTTCTGCTTCGGACCGAACTTCAACGAACTCTCTTATCTGGGCATGGAAGCCTATTACGAAATGAACACGGTGGATCCCAAACTTTCCGTTCTGGTGCGCTCCGACATGCCCCAGGATTTCGCCGAACTGTACGCCAAATGCATCCGGGACGGAAGGACGGGGATCGTTTCGCTGAACTACGACGTGGTGGTGCAGGGCATGATCCGCCACGGCCGGACGGAGGAGGATGCGAAAAACTTCATTCCCATCGGCTGTTACGAGCCTGCCGTGGCGGGCAAGGAGATCTCCTGTTCGGGTTCCGCCCATATCGATCTTCCCGCCATGATCCTTGCCGTTCTGGATTCCGGAAAGGAATATGCCACCTTCGACGAGTTCAAAACCGCCTGTCTGGAGGAGCTGCGGAACAATGTCCGGATCATGGGGGAAGGCCAGACGTTGTGCGACATTGCCTGGAAATATGTCAACCCCGTTCCGCTCCTTTCGGGCACCTTCGACTCCTGCGTGGAAAAGGGACGGGATATTTCCGATGCCGGAGCCGTTTACAATACCACCGGATGCGTGGCCTCCTACTTTGCGGACGCGGTGGATTCGCTGGAGGCGGTCCGTTATCTGGTCTATGAGAAAAAGCTCTGCACGCTTTCCGAACTTGATCAGATCCTCAAGGACAACTGGCAGGGACACGAAAAACTCCGCGCAAAAGTCCTGCGGGAACCTGCAAAATGGGGGAACAACGATCCCCGCACCGACGCGCTGGGAAAAGAGATCGCTTCCTTCGTTTCCGATCTTCTGTTCCATCTCCCCAACGGAAGAGGCGGCTTTTTCTACCCCGCGCTTTTCGGGCAGATGGTGGTGGAAAACGGGGAAGAGTTCGGGGCGTTCCCTTCCGGGCGGCTGGCAGGAGAGCCTCTCTCCAAAAACATGTGTTCGGCCATCGGCATGGACAGGAACGGGATCACCGCGCTGATGGAATCCGTGCTGAAAGTGGATATGCGGCAGTTCCCCAACGGGACCTGTCTGGACATCATGCTCCACCCCACCTCGGTGAAGGGGGAGGAGGGCCTGAAGATCCTCGTTTCCCTTATCCGCTCCTTCATCGCCCACGGGGGAAGCGGGATCCAGTTCAATATCTTCGATGCAGCCATCCTGCGGGACGCCCAGAAGCACCCGGAAAAGTACGAAAATCTGCAGGTACGGGTCTGCGGCTGGAACGTGCGTTTCACCGATCTCGCCCCGGAGGCGCAGGAAACCTTCATAAGGCAGGCGGAACAGATCGCCTGAACAGGAAAAAAATGACGAGCGCAAAATATATCGACGTCAAACGTTTCGCCGTCCACGACGGGCCCGGGATCCGCACCACCTTGTTCCTGAAGGGGTGTCCGCTTCGCTGTATCTGGTGCCACAATCCGGAAAGCCGCTTCCCGCAGGAGGAACTGGCGATCCACTACCCCAAGTGCACCCTCTGCGGGGAGTGCGGGAAAGTGTGTTCCTGCCACAGGATCGTCGACGGCGTGCATGAGTTCGACCGCGCAAACTGCAAGGCGTGCGGAAAATGCGAAAAAGCGTGTCCTTCCGGAGCGCTGGAACTTTTCGGCAAAACCATGACCGTCCCGGAAGCGGCGGAAAAACTGCTGGAGGACCGCATCTTCTACGGCGAAGACGGAGGGATCACCCTTTCCGGCGGAGAACCCCTGGCCCAGGCTGCCTTCTCCCGGGCCCTCCTGCAGGAAGCGGCAGCCCGCGGCCTGCACACGGCCGTGGAATCGTCCGGGAACGGGAACAAGGCCGATTTCCTGGCCCTGGCGCCCTTCGTACGCCTG
>JAGAEF010000185.1 GCA_017613255.1 Lentisphaeria bacterium | reverse complement strand
GTAGCCGCCGCCCACGTTGGCGGGGAAGGGAGGCTTGGTGGTGGGCTCGCCGCGGGAGCCTTCCATGGAGTGGATGAGAGCGGTCTCTTCGCCGCAGACGAAGGCGCCGGCGCCCAGCTTGATCTCGATGTCGAAGCTGAAGTTGGATCCCATGATGTTCTTGCCCAGAAGTCCGCACTCCCTGGCCTGCTTGATGGCGGTATCCAGACGGGAGACGGCCAGCGGGTATTCCGCACGGATGTACACCAGTCCGGCCTGCGCGCCGATGGCGTAGGCGCCGATGGCCATGGCTTCGATGATGCTGTTGGGGTCGCCTTCCATGATGGAGCGGTCCATGAATGCGCCCGGGTCGCCTTCGTCGGCGTTGCAGACGATGTACTTTTCATCCGCCTTCACGCCTGCGGCGATCTTCCACTTGAGCCCGGTGGGGAACCCGGCGCCGCCGCGCCCGCAGATTCCGGAGTTGAGGACCTCCTGCACCACCTGATCGGGGGTCATGTCGAAAAGGCACTTGGCCAGGGCCTGATACCCTTCGCTGGCGATGTATTCTTCGATGTCTTCGGGATTGATGAGGCCGCAGTTGCGCAGAGCTATGCGCATCTGCTTGGCATAAAAGCTCATCTTGGCGTAATCCTGGATCCGGGTCTTGAGCATGGGCTCCACGTAAAGCACTCTTTCCACGATCTGGTGGTTGACGATGTGCTTTTCCACGATCTCCTTTGCGTCATCGGGGGAGACCTGCACATAGAACACGTTGTCGGGCATCACCTTCACGATGGGGCCCTGTGCGCAGAAGCCGAAGCAGCCGGTCTGCACCACTTTCACGTCGTTTTCCAGACCGTGTTCCTTGATGGCGGCCCGGAGATTTTCCATAAGGAGGGCGGAATTGGAGGCGTGACAGCCTGTCCCGCCGCAGCAGAGAAGTTCTTTTTTCCTGGAGTTGAGGTCGTGGGGAGCAATGCAGCGGAGCGCAAGGAGTCCTTTGCTGGCCTCATAGGCTTTCAGCAGTGCGTCTTTGGAAGAAATCTTGTTCATGGATCAGCCCTGTTTCTTGTATTCGTTGATGATATTCACCGCCTGGGCGGGAGTGACTTTGCCGTAGACTTTGCCGTTGACCACCATCACCGGCGCAAGCCCGCAGGCTCCGACGCAGCGCAGGGCGGATACGGAAAAGAGCCCGTCCTGGGTGGGGGTGGTGTCCGCCTTGATGCCCAGAACCCGCTCGATTTCGTGAAGGACTTTTTCGGACCCCTTCACGTAGCAGGCGGTGCCCAGACACACGTTGATGTTGTACTTTCCCTTGGGAATGGTGGTAAAGTAGTTGTAGAAGCTCACCACTCCGGAAACCGCGGATTCCGGCAGGATGAGTTTTTTGGCCACATGGCACTGCACTTCCCGGGGCAGATACCCGAAAATGCTCTGGGCCTTGTGGAGGACCTGGATCAGACGGCCGCGGCGGCGGGCATCATCACTCTTGATGTTGAGACCGTCGATAAAGGCGTCCAGCTCGGCGAATTTTGCTTGCGCTTCTTCCGACATTTTGTTACAGCACATTTTTCTACCTTGTTTTGTTAGTGGTTTATGCTATTCTTATGCAGATTATTCCGCTTTTTTCCAAACGAAAAGGCCCGCTACTCCTCTTCCACGGGGTCGTCCCCCTGCTTCATGGAACTCAGCTTCATCTTCACGGTGAGCATGGCCAGCCCCCCGGCAATCACTTCCCGCTGCACGATCACCCCTCTGGGCACGCGCAGCGACACGTTGGCGAAGTTCCAGATATACTTGATCCCCACGGCCACAAGCCGGTTCACCACCTGCTGGGCGGCCGCATTGGAAACGCATACGATGGCGATATCGGGAGGAGCGGTCCTGAGGCGGCTTTCCAGCGTGGCGATGTCATAGACCTCCCGGCCCCGGATCTCCTTGCCGATCTTGTTCTCGTCGCAGTCGAAGACGGTTTCCACGTTCAGCCCGTACTGGGCGAAATCGTCGTACCCCAGAAGGGCGGTCCCCAGGGCGCCGGCCCCGATCAGAGTGGCGGTGATGACATCCTGCCAGGAAAGATAGTTCTTGATGTACCGGATCAGCTCGTTGACGTCATACCCCACCCGGCGCTGCCCGGAGATCCCCGTAAGCGCGATATCCTTGCGCACCACGATGGGCTCGATGTTCATGTATTCGGCAAGCTCCGTGGAAGAGACGTGGAGCTTCCCCTCCAGACGCATCTTCAGGAGCTTGTGCAGATAGGTGGGCATCCTGCGTATGGTAGGTGAATTTTGTACTTTAATGCGGCTCATTCTCTCTTTCCCCGTCGCTTTCATACCTAATATAGCGCACCGGGGATGAAAATACAACCCCTCATTTAAGAAAAAAATATCTTTTCGGGGAGTTTTTTCCTTTTTTCCCGGCCCTGTCCCTGTCCCGGAAGCTTTTTTGGGCAAAAATGCGCTGCTCTTCTTGTAAAACACGGGGAGGAGGTGTAAAGTAATGCGCGCGTAACGACTATGGGACAATGCCGCAGGAAGCGCCCCCGGCTGAGGGGAATACGGCGGGAGCAGGAAAGGGATCGGAATGAAAAAGAAACTGATGAAGATTATGTCGGTTCTTCTGGGGAAGAACTCCTCCATGGGGTTGAGTGTCATCTATGTGGCCATGGGGCTGGCGTCCCTGCTGATCGTCTCCCTGAACCTGTACGCCTACTTCAACATCTCCTCCCTGGGTACGGAATATGCGGAAATCAGTACGGCCGCGAAAGGCTTCCGGCTGGAATGCTGGATCGCCTTCGACACCATGAAGGAACTTGTGGGCGGAAAGGAGGGCCCCTCCGCCGCCTCCGCCGAGTCCGCGGACAAGGACAGGAAAAAAGAGACGGAAAGCGCCGAAGCGGAAAAGCAGAAGAGGAGACAGAAGCAGGAAACGGAGGTCCGGGACGCCTTGAAGCGGGCGCAGGAGTACTGGGTGCAGCTGGTCCGGTACCATCCCGAGATCCGGGATCTGGGAAAGAAGAAGCCGACGGATCCGAGCATCGTGGAACGGCTGTTCAATTCCGCCAACGAACTGGGAAAGAAGGGCGACGCGGAGGAAAAGGGCGTCAAGGAGATGAAGACGGCCTTCGATATCGCCGATCAGGCCCTTTCCGGCATCGAATCCAACCTCAAGGCCAGCATCGGCAACGAAGTGATCCTGGTGCGGGTGGTCTATGTGATCCTCATCGTCTTCATCATCGTGACCTTCGCCGGAATCATTCTGGTGATCTTCTGCGGAGAGTGGATCTTCCGGAAACGTTCTCAGGCGCTGGAAGGAAAGTTCACCAACCTCACCGCCCTGGTGCAGGGTTTCGACTCCATCATCATCACCATCAGCAACAAGGGCGTCATCAAGAGCTGGAATCTCAACGCCGAACGCTACTTCGACAAAAGCGCGGAAGAGGCGCTGGAAGCCAATATCTACGAACTCTTCCCCTACATGAACAAGCTCAAGCCCATCTTCGATCAGGCGGTCTACTCCAACAAGCGCACCTACACCTACCATGAACTCGTGGGGGTGAACCGGGGCCCGCTGCGCGCGCTGAACATCCTCTGCGTGCCGCTGCTTTCCATGGAGTACAAGAACGGCTACTCTGAGCTCCTCATCAAGATCGACGACATGACCTCCTTCCGCCTTGCGGACGAGCGCAGGATCCTGACCCAGAAGGTGGAAGCCATGTACGCCCTTCTGGAATCCGTGGAGCGGGATTCCGCCCCCATGATGGAGAACATCAGCAGCGCCATGGACGCGGTCAACGGAATCGCCGCCGAATGCGGCAGGGAGAACGACATCGTCCCCTACACCACCTACATGCGCAGCACGCTCGCCCAGATCGGGATCATCCCCCAGCTGTACATGTCCGCCGTGGCGGGGACCTCCTTCAGCAAGACCCACATCGACCTCAACGAAATGATCATGTACGTGCTGAGGATCTGCCAGAAGACCTTCGATCCCCGGGTAAGCATCGAAGTCTCCCTCAACGAATCCCGCTCCTGGGTGCTGGCCAATCCCATCCGGCTCTTCTACGCCTTCCTGAACATCGTGCGAAACGCGGAAGAGGCCATGATCTCCATGCGGCAGGAGGGCGAGGAAATGGGCGGGATCCTTTCCGTCTCCCTGGAAAAGATCCCCGCGGAACGCGTGAGCATCGACAAGATCGTGCGGTTCCGCCACACCTTCGACGACGAGCCCGCCTACTGGATCGTGCTGGTCTCCGATACCGGAGTGGGGATTACTCCCGAAATCAAGGCCAACGCCTTCGACCCCTTCTTCACCACCAAGGACAAGGCCAAGCACAAGGGACTGGGGCTGTGCACCACGGCCAACATCATCGACGATCTGGGCGGACACGCGGACATCAACTCCCAGGTGGGCAGAGGAACGGTCTTCAAGATCTTCCTGCCCGAATCCAAGGAGAACGCCGGCGGGGAAGGCACGGTCAGCGACGCTCTGGACTTCGACGAAAACCTCATCGTGAAGGGGTCCGGAAAACTGCTTCTGGTCATCGACGATCCGCTTCTTTGCGACACCATGACCAAGCTCTTCCGCAAGATCGGATACGACGTCATCCCGGCAGGCAACGGCTTCCAGGCGGTGAACTGCTACGTGAAGGAGGCCGCGGAGATCAAGGGGGTGCTTCTGGACATCTCCACCAAGTACATGACCGCTTCGGACACCTACTTCCAGCTGACCTCCATCAATCCGGACGTGAAGGTCATCGTGGCCCAGACCTCCGACCGGGACGACGCCATCATCAACCTCAAGAACGCGGGCTTCACCAACTTCATCCAGAAGCCCTATCCCATCGACATGATCTCCCAGAAGATCGCGGAGTTCTAGAATCGCTTTTCGATACACACCATTCAATCAGGAGTGAAATATGCTGAAAATCGGTATTGTCGGGTGCGGGCTTCAGGCCGCCACCATCGCCAGTTATCTCAGTGTCTACGGGGACGAATATGAAGTCGCCGCCGTCATGGACATGAACATTCCCGGTTCCAAGGCGCGCATGGCCCAGAAAGGCGTGCGCATCGCGGAAAACTGCGTCTACACGCCCGACATCGACTCCTTCATTGCCTCCGTTCCCAAGCTGGACGGCATCATCATCGGCACCTACTGCACCTTCCATACGGATATGGCCTGCGCGCTGGAAAAACTGCATATCCCCCTCTACATCGAAAAGCCCGTGGCCATCAATTTCGAACAGGTGAACAAGCTCTACAGCACCTTCAGAAACTCCTCCACGCCCATTCAGGTCTCCCTGCCCATGCGGCTCTGCCCCCTCACGCAGGAGGCCAGAAAGATCATCGAAAGCGGCAAAATCGGCAAGGTTTGTCAGGTGGTGGGATTCGAGGACACCGACGGAGAGGTCTATTTCACCACCTGGTTCCGGGATGCGGAAAAGACCGGAGGCATGTTCATGCAGAAGGCCGTGCACGATATCGACTACATGCTCTATTTAGCTTCCGCTTCCCCCGATGAAGTCTGCGCCATGCGGGCCAAAGTCCACTACCGGGGGGACAAGGCCTACGAACAGACCTGCGACAGCTGTCCCGACAGGTTCAGCTGCCAGCACGGCCCCATCTTCCGCTTCAACGAGAGGGGGCTGGCGGAATCCTATGAAGACGCGCTGGATCATCTCACCAAGATCCGCACCCCCGACGGAGAGTTCCTCCGGAAAAGGCTCTGCGCCGTCTCCAAGGACATTGCCATCGAGGATATCGGCTCCTGCATCATCCGGTGCAAGAACGGCGTGCAGATCACCCATACGCAGAACTTCATCGCCAGCTGTGCCGCCTGCCGCAGAGGCGCGCGGTTCGTGGGAAGTCTGGGCTCGCTGGATATCGACTTCAACCACGGGACGCTGTGCGTCATGTCCTCCGTGAACAACGACATTGCCAATTACAAGGTCAACGGCGGCAAATTGAGCCACTACGGAGGAGACAGACAGCTGGTTTCCAGCTTCATTCATACCATGAAGACCGGAGAACGGGGGATCACCGACCTCATCAAGGGGGACGGGATCATGAGTACGCTTACCTGCATTGCCGCAAGGGAATCCGCCGATTCCGGAAAATTCCTGAAGGTCGCTTTCGACGGGGAATGAGGCTTTGCCGGCCCTGTCGTTTTGATTTGCACGGGGCCGGGCCGCACCCATGCCCCGGCAGGGCGGCTTTACTCCCGAAACGTCACTCCGCCGCGGCGGCATTGAATTCCTGAATGAGTTCGTCCAGTTTCCCGATGTCTTTGTGGACGGATTCCCAGGTTCCTTCGGGGTCGTACCAGAGACGGTTGAGCTCTTCGGCCGTGTGGCCCTGCTGTTCCACCCAGGTGTAGTATTTCAGATTGTGGATCTGCTTGCGTTCCGGATAGGTGAGTTCGCG
>JAGAEF010000184.1 GCA_017613255.1 Lentisphaeria bacterium | reverse complement strand
GTCATCGTCAAGAGCCAGAAGATCACCACCAACCGGGACGTGATCTCCGTCATCCGGAAGAATTCCGCGGGCTCCATCCGTCTGGGGATCGACCTGGACGGCGGCGCCGAATTCATGCTCGCCCTCGTTCCCGAAAAGGCGGACAAGGAGAAGATCCAGAAAAACTTCGACCAGTACCGGGACATCGCCATAGAGACCTTGCGCAAGCGCCTTACGGGGAAGAATATCTATGAAGCGGACATCGCCCCCGCCGGACGGGAGTATATTTCCATGCGCGTGCCCCTTGCCACCAAGGAAGAGAAGGTGGTCATCGAAAATCTGATCAAGCTTTCCGCCAAGCTCCAGTTCCGGCTTGTCCATCCGGAAAGCGAGCGGGAACTGCAGGGTTATTACGCCAATCCCCGGACCTATACGCCTCCGGAAGGGTACGAAGTCCTCAAGGCCCAGGAGGTCCGGGACGGGAAAATGGTGGAAGAGGTCTACCTTGTGGAACGGGAAGCCCAGATGGACGGCAAGGAGATCGACAACGCCTACGCCGCCATGGACCAGTACGGCCAGCGGGAGATCCTGCTCTCCTTCAAGCATAAGGGTGCGGTGCAGTTCGGCGAAGTCACCACCAGAAACGTGGGACGCCGTCTGGGGATCGTGCTGGACGGCCAGCTCTATTCCGCGCCGGTCATCAAGCAGCCCATCACCGGCGGCAACGCCCAGATCTCCGGGAACTTCTCCCGGGAGGATGCGGAAAACATCTCCAACGCTCTCGTCAGCGGCAGCGTGCCCTTCTCCATGGAGATCCAGGCCCAGTCGGACATCGACCCCCTCATCGGGAAAGCCACCATCCGGGACGGCATCTACAGCGGGATCGCCGGGCTCATCGTGGTCATGCTGTTCATGATCGCCTACTACCTGAAGAGCGGCATCATCGCCGTCCTCTCTCTTGCCCTCAACGGCGTGCTGATGCTGGGGGCCATTGCCGCCTTCGACGTCACTCTCACGCTTCCGGGTATCGCCGAAATCATCCTCACCTTCGGTATGGCCGTGGACGCCAACGTGCTGATCTACGAAAGAATCCGGGAAGAGGTGAATTCGGGGAAGACCCTGCAGAACGCGGTGGATCTGGGCTTCGACCGGGCCTACAGCGCCATCTTCGACTCCAACTTGACCACGCTTTTCGTCTCCATGGTGCTTCTGTGGCAGGGGACGGGCGCCATCAAGGGGTTTGCCGTGACGCTTGCCATCGGAGTATTCACCACCATGTTCACGGCGGTGTTCCTCACCCGGCTGCTCTTCGACTTGATGATGCGCTTCTTCCATATCACCTCTCTCAAGATGTGCGCCTTCATCAAGCAGCCCCATTTCGATTTCCTGGGCAAGAGATGGTATGCCGTCGGATTCTCCGTTCTCTTCATTCTTGCCTCCGTCGTCACCGTGTGCGTGCGGGGCAGGGATTGCCTGAGCATCGACTTTACCGGAGGGACCCAGCTGGTGTATTCCTACGCTAAAGCCGTTCCCGCGGAAAAGCTCCACGCCTTCCTTGCCGGGAAGGGCTTCGAGAACAAGATCACCTACAAGGCCGGCGGAGCCGCCGGAGACGAGCGGGAAGTGGAGATCCTCATCCGGAACAAAAAACAGTCCGAAACGGCGGAACAGGGAACGGCCATCAGCGATGCCGTGACCAAGGCCGTGAAAGAGGCGTATCCGGAAAGCAAGTTCGTCTTCAAATCCCAGTCCACGCTGGGTGCGCTTATCGGGGAGACCTTCCTGAAGATCTCCGTCATATCCCTCGTCCTCTCCTTCCTGGTGATGATCCTGTATATGACGCTCCGGTTCCAGTTCGCCTACTCCATTGCGGGGAACATCGTTCTTCTTCACGACGTCATCATGAGCGTGGGGCTTTACCTTATGCTGGGCGGGCAGATCACCATGAACGTGGTGGCCGCTTCTCTCACCATCATCGGGATCTCCATCAACGATACCATCGTGACCTACGACCGGGTGCGGGAAAATCTGAAGCTCACCAAGACGGGCAGCTGCACCTACTGGGAACTCATCAATCTGAGCGTGAACCAGACCCTTTCCCGGACGATCCTCACCTCCATAACCACCATGATGGTGCTGGTCATGCAGCTGATCTTCGGCGGGACGGGGATCAGGGACTTCGTCTCCGTGATGCTCTTCGGGATGATCTTCGGTACCTACTCCTCCATCTTCCTCACCAATATCATCATCGCCTACTGGCACAAGCCTACTCAGCTTGAATTGGAGGGGGGAAGCGTGAAGAAGGAGGCCGCCTCCGTCTGACGCGGCAGCGCTTTATCCGATCCGGGGAAAAACTTCTTCTTCCCCGGATTTTTTTTGACCTTTTCCCTGAAAAAGGTTTGATTTTTCGGGAAAAAGGCGTATAGTGGAGAACAAAGAAACGGGAAACTTGTCTCACGGAAAAACAAAGGAGGGTATCATGTACGACGACAACAACTCTTTTTCGGCGGAGCGGGCCTCTTCCGCATTGAGCGCCTGCCTTGTCAATGTGTATTGGTGGATGACCTTCGCGCTCCTCGTCAGCGGAGTTGCGGCGTGGGCGGTGGGGACGTCTCCGGAACTTTCCAAAAAACTCGTGACCAGTCCCGGACTGTGTCTTGTGCTGTTCCTTGTGGAGATCGTTCTGGTGATCGGGATCACCGCAGGGATAAGGAAGCTCTCCGCGGCCACCGCCACGGCGCTCTTCATTGCCTACTCTCTGATCAACGGGGTGACGATGTCTTTCATCTTTCTGGCCTACACGCAGGCAAGCATCGTTTCCGCCTTTGCGGTCACGGCGGGAACCTTCGGAGTCATGGCGGTCTACGGGAGCGTGACCAAGAGGGACCTTACCGGGCTGGGCAGTCTCTTCCTCATGGCGCTTATCGGCATCATCATAGCCAGCATCGTCAACATCTTCTGGATGAACGACACCTTCGGGCTCATCATCAGCTGTGTGGGCGTGATCGTGTTCGTGGGGCTTACCGCCTATGACGCCCAGAAGGTCAAGAAGATGTTTCTGGAAAGCGGGATGGAAAGTTCGGAAGTCGTGCGCAAGATCGCCATTCTGGGCGCCCTTTCCCTCTATCTGGACTTCATCAACCTCTTCCTCTTCATTCTGCGCATCTTCGGCAGGAGACGCTGAAAAAGCGCCATTCACGAAAAAAGGACACCGCGGAAACGGTGTCCTTTTTTTGTACCTGAAGCAGGGGAGGGGAGGTTTTTCTTCCGTACCTCCCTGTGCTGTTACTTTTCCTGCAGAAGTTCCTTGATCTTCTTGGAAATGTCGGTATTTTCGATGTAGCCGGCAAATTTTTCCGAGCAGGCGCCCACGCTGGTGGTGAGGACGGGAACGGCGGTATGACCCGTAGTGGTCCAGCCGATCCCTGCCTTTTTGCTCATGATGCCGCGCAGGGCGATATGGAGCTTCTTTTTGGCGAAGGCCTGAACAAGTTCCTGCTGCTCCTGCTTGGAAAGAAGCATGGGATCCCTGGGATCCTTCCCCGGCTGGAAAAGAAGCCCGAAAGTTTCGGTGATAAGGGGGATCGCGTCCTCGAAGGATTTGACTTCCCCCGCCTTCTGCCTGGCGGCAAGATTCGATTTGAAGGCGTCCACGGAGCACTTCTGACTGGACAAAAGAAGGGGATTGAGTTTCTTCCCGGCAACGCCCAGGG
>JAGAEF010000183.1 GCA_017613255.1 Lentisphaeria bacterium | reverse complement strand
CGGACGAAAGAGGTGATCTCCAGCGTCTTGTACGGGTCGGTCTTCTTTTCCGGGTCGGAGGAGTAAAATTCCGCGCTTACGGGGAAAAAGTATTCCGAACTGATGAGAACGCGCAGGAAGTTCCCCTTTTCCCCCTTCTCCTTCAAAATGAATCTGCGGCAGGCCTGCCCCTTGACGCTTTCGCCTTTCTCCTCCCGGAGGAAGTCCCAGTAGAGGAAACTCATGGTCAGATCCTGCGGCTCCAGCCCGTAAAGGGGGAGAAGTTCCTTTTTGCCTTCCCCGATCTTCTTTTTCAGGACGGTGGTGGGATTTTTCCCCAGGACCTGCCCGATGTTGTAGATCTCTCCGTTGTTGAAATCCAGCTGGGCTATGTTCTGTTCCGGGGTGAAAAGCAGTCCCAGCCGAAGGGGCGCCTTTATGGTCCTTGCCCCCTCCCTGCGATGGACGACCTCTCCTTCCAGAAGGGCCCAGGAGCGTCTTCCCGGCATTCGGCGGGAAACGGCAAGAAACTCTTCCGGGGCAAGTTCCGCTCCGGAAACGTTCTTCTTTTCCTCCTCCGCGGCAAATCCGGGAAAAAGAAGGGAAAACGCGAACAGCAGGCTTCCGACAAGGGGAAGCAGGGAAACGGGGGGAGAGTTTCTCTTCATTTTTTCTTTCCTTCTGCGGGAGTTTTTCTTCCGGTGCTCTTCTTTTCTTTCTTCACGACTTTCCCGGGGAGTACCTTCCCCGTTTTCCTGCCTGCGGAAGAGCGCGGGGCAGATTTTTGCGAAACCTTTTTCTTTACCCGGGGCAAAGGCGTTCCCGGAGAAGCGAACATGATTTCGAGAACCTGTTCGATCCTTGTCACGAAGGTGAAATCGATCTCGTCGAGCACCTCGGTGGGGATCTCCTCCAGATCTTTCCCGTTTTCCTTGGGAAGAATGATCTTATGGATGCCCGCGCGCAGGGCGCCTATGGATTTTTCCTTTACTCCGCCAATGGCCGTGACTTTTCCGTGGAGCGTGATCTCTCCCGTCATGGAGACATCGTTGCGCACCTTTTTTCCGGTAAGACAGGAGACAAGGGCGGTGCTGATGGTTACGCCTGCGGAAGGCCCGTCCTTGGGGGTGGCTCCGTCCGGGACATGGATATGGAAATCCCTTTCGGAAAAGAGCTTCTGATCGATTTTCAGGGCCTGTGCATGGGAACGCACGAAGGTGAAGGCCGCCATGGCGCTCTCCTTCATCACATCCCCCAGAGAGCCGGTAAGCTTGAGATCCCCTTTGCCGGGCATCATGGTGGCTTCCACCTGAAGAATAGTCCCGCCTACGCTGGTCCATGCCATGCCGGTAGCCGATCCTACTTCGGGTTCGGGAAGCATTCCGTCTCCCAGGAACTTATGGGCGCCCAGAAGTCTGCGGACCTCCTTTGCGTCTACCACCACTTTCGTGAGCTTGTTGGGGACGGGGGCATTTTTGGCCTCCACGATCTCTCTTGCGATCTTGCGCATGACCGTGCCGATGGTGCGTTCCAGCGTCCGGACCCCCGCCTCCCTCGTATAGAAGGAGATGATCTCTTCGGAGGCTTCGGGGAGGAACTGGATCTCCGCGCCGCACTGGGCCTTTTCCAGCCCGTTTTCCCTGATCTGCCGGGGAACGAGGAACTGCTGGGCGATATGCAGTTTCTCGTTGGCCGTATAGCCGGGGAGCCGGACCACATCCATGCGGTCCAGCAGAGGCGCGGGAATGGTGTCGGAGATATTGGCGGTGGTGATGAACATCACCGTGCTGAGGTCGTAATCCACCTCCAGATAATGGTCGTTGAAGGCGGAATTCTGCTGGGGATCCAGCACCTCCAGAAGGGCGGAAGCGGGATCTCCCCGGAAATCGTTGCCCAGTTTGTCGATCTCGTCCAGCATGAATACGGGATTGGCGCTGCCCGCCTTCTTGAGCCCCTGAATGATCCTGCCGGGGAGGGCGCCCACATAGGTGCGGCGGTGCCCCCGGATCTCCGCTTCGTCCCGGACGCCTCCCAGACTCATGCGGACGAACTTTCTGCCCATGGCCTCGGCAATGGATTTTCCCAGAGAGGTCTTTCCCACTCCCGGAGGGCCCACGAAGCAGATGATGGGGGATTTTTTGTCATTTTTCAGCTGGAGGACCGCGAGAAACTCCAGAATTTTCTCCTTCACGTCCTTGAGCCCGAAATGGTCACGGTCCAGAATCTTTGCCGCCTCCACGGAATCGATCCTGTCGGAGGTGCAGTCGTTCCAGGGCAGGGCAAGGAGCCAGTCCACATAGTTGTAGGAAATATTGTATTCCGCCACGGACGGGGGCATCTGCTCCATGCGGTCCAGTTCCTTTTCCACCAGTTTCCGGATGTTTTCCGGCAGCGTCCTGTTCTTGAGTTTCTCCCGGAAGTTTTCCGTATCCGGGTTCCCTCCGCCTTCTCCCAGCTGCTCCTTGATGGTCTTGAGCTGTTCCCGCAGGAAAAATTCCCGCTGGGATTTGCTCATGGCGTTGTGCACCTGCGTCTGGATCTCCGAACCCAGCCGCAGCACCTCCACTTCCCGATTGAGCAGAATGGTGAGAAGATGCAGTCTCTCCTGCAGGTCCGGGATGGTGAGGATGGCCAGTTTTTCGTTGTAGCTGATGTTGATGGTGTCGGCAATCAAGTCCACGATCCTCACGTTGTCGGTGAGATTGAGGATGGCGATCTTGAGTTCTTCGGGGAAATTGGCGGTAAAGGAGACCACCTCCTGAAACTGTTTCACCGCGTTGCGGGCCATGGCGATGGTTTCGATGCTGCTGTCCGGCGGCGTTTCCAGCTTCTTGACTTTCGCAAGATGGGGATTGGTTTTGTCGAATCCCAGAAATTTGGCCCGGGAAAGGCCGCGAGTGAGAAGCCGGACCGTGCCGTCGGGAAATTTCAGGATCTTCACGATACGGCAGGTCACCCCCACGGAGGAGACCTCCTTGCCGTGGAGCATAAAGCTGGGCACATCCACTTCCACCGTCTGGAGCTCTTCCGAATCCTTTTTGGCGGCGATCTCCGGGAAAATGGCGATCATGCGGTCCTCTCCCACGGAATCTTCCACGGGTTTGATCTCGTCGGCGTTATCCACTACCAGCGGCGTGAGGGCGTAGGGAAAGACCACGATCCCGGCGGGGGAGAGGGCGGGCAGGATATGGTCGGCAGTCTCCTGTTCCCCGGCAGGGGCAAGCTCCTCGTTCTGGACGGTTATGTTCAGATCCCTCTGATCCTTCCCGGACCGCACGTCCTTTTCGGCAGCGGGATCTTTTCCTTTTTCGTTTTCCTTGCTCATTGTCACTTCCTCCTGTTTCGGGACGGGTGAAAATCCATAAAAATCCTTGAGACTTTACTCCGGAAACGGCGTTTTTTCAAATTCGAAACCGTTTTTTTTCGGAAAAAAAGCTCTTTTCCTCCCCTTTAAGACCCTTCTCCTCCTCTTTTGTTCTCTTTCCGGCAACTTTTCCGGGAGGACAGGGAAGCGCTTTTCCTTCACAAATTGTTTGGGGGATAAAAGTATTTTTGCGAAAAATCATCAAAAAACCTTTTTCGAAATTTGCTT
>JAGAEF010000182.1 GCA_017613255.1 Lentisphaeria bacterium | reverse complement strand
GAAAAAAGATCGAAGACCTGCATCTGGGATGCGATTACATCACCGGATTCCCGGGAGAGACGCGGGAGCGGTTCGAAGAATCCTGCGATTTCATCCGGGAACTGCATTTCGCCAACGTTCACGTCTTCCCCTTCTCCCCCCGCACAGGGACTCCCGCCGCGGAAATGAAGGGCCGGCCCTCCCCCGGAGAGATGCACGAGCGCATCGAGATCCTCAAAGCCCTGAAAGCCGAATGCGCCTCCGCCTTTGCCGCAAGTCTGGTGGGAAAGACTACGGTCATTCTTCCGGAGCGGTTCTGCGCCGCGGGATTCTGCGAAGGGTACTCTTCCAACTATGTGAAGGTGCTCCTTTCCGCCCGGGAAAAGGAGATTCTGGGCCAACTCGTGAAGGTGCGTCTCACCGCGGTGGGCGGAAGCGGGCAGGAGCTTATGGGAAGCAGGATCGATTCCTGAAGCTCTCCCCTCTTTCGAACGTTCTTCTGTCCTCTGAAAAGGAGCCGGGATGAAAAAAATACTTGCCTGCATTGCCATGGTGATCGCCACGGTCATCTGGGGCACGGCCTTTTCCGCACAGAGCGAAGGCGCCGGCCATGTGGGGGCGCTTCTTTTCGTAGCCCTGCGCTCCTTCGTGGGGGCGGCGGCGCTTTCCTTCGTCATTCTTCTTTCCGATCTTGCAAGGAGAAAGCGTTTCTCCCTGTGGGGGGATGCCGTCGAGCCTCAGGCCAAAAAGGATCTGCTCTGCGGGGGACTTTTCTGCGGGATCGCCATAACGGCGGCAAGCTCCTTCCAGCAGCTGGGGATCCGGTACGTTTCCGCCGGGAAGACCGGATTCCTCACCGCCCTTTATATCCTTATCGTTCCTCTTCTGGGACTTTTTCTGCGGAAAAAGACGCCGAAAACCTTTTACGCGGCCTCCTGCACGGCGCTGCTGGGCACCTATCTTCTCTGCGGCGGGGTCGATTCCTTCGGGAAAGGGGAATTTTTCGTGCTGTTGTGCGCGTTCCTCTTTGCCGGGCACATCATGGTTATCGATCACTATGCGGCACGATGCGACTGTCTGCGTCTTTCCTGCGTGCAGTTTTTCGTTGCCGCAATTCTTTCCCTGTGCGCTTCTCTTTTGTTCGGAGAAAAGTGGCTTCTTTCCGGGATCCGGGGAGCCCTGCCCTACTGGCTTTTCTGCGGGGTGGGTTCCAGCGCCATCGCCTTTACGCTTCAGATCGTTGCGCAGAAATATCTTCACCCGGTGCTTGCCTCCCTTCTCATGAGTCTGGAATCCGTTTTCGCTGTAGCGGGCGGCTACCTTTTCCTCCATGAACAGCTTTCCAGAAGAGAGCTTGCCGGATGCGTCATCATTCTCCTTTCCATCGTGTTCGCCCAGATCCCGTGGAAAGGGAGAAAGGTGGAAGAGTCGCAAGCTTGAAGTCGCAAGACTCAAGAACGCAGAGCGAAAAAACACGGCCTACGCTTCCAGCCGAGGCTGGGGAATAGGCCTTATAGGCCGGATAGGCCGAATAGGCAGGGGCGGCTGGGAACGCAGAGCGAAAAAACACGGCGGAAGTTTCCTGCCCGGGCCCTGCCTATTCGGCCTGTCCGGCCTATTCCCCAGTTGTGTTTTTTCCGCCCGTTCCTGCCTATTCTTCCTTGTCTTCCGGGGAGAAACGCTTTTTCATGAGGATGTAGGCGAATGCGCCGGCAAGGAAGAGCACGCCCAGAAGGACGAAGGCAATGACCTTCTGAAGCGTGTTGAAGGAGGATATATCCACGATATAGACTTTGATGAGGGCCAGAAGGAAGAGAAGAAGGGCCGCTATGCGCAGGGGCTTGATCTTCTTCCAGATCCCGCCGGCAAGCAGAAGGATGCCGAAAAGGGCCCACCAGACGGAAAGGCCTCCGTCGCGGAACTCCCGCAGAAGGGCACTTTCCTCAAGGAAGGTATAGACCTCCAGAGAGCTGTAGAGGAAAAAGGCGATCCCGCCGCCGTAAAGATAGAGGTTCCGCATGTCCTTTGCCGCCTTTTCTTCGCTTTTCAGCAGAAGAAGTCCGGAGACAATGAGGGAAAAGGAAAACATTCCCAGCTGGAAAAATCTCGTAAGATGCTCCTTGGGGAAGCCTGTTTCGTATTCCACAAGGAGGCAGAAAAGGGCGCCTCCAAAGACCAGAGAGCCCAGAACGAGAAGGGTTTTTTCCCGGCTTTTGCAGTAGGAGAAGATGAGAACGGCCCCAAGGACCGACCATCCGCAGATCCATGCGCCCTGATTGTCCAAAGTCAGCGGCGGCACGAAAAAGAGGGCAAGAATGGAGGAGGAAAGATAGGCGGGGAAGAGATTTTTTCCCGCTTCCCTTATCCTTCGCAGAAGAAATCCCGCAGCAAGTGCGCATATGCTCAGGAGAAGGGCGAATGCGCCGGAAAGGGGATCCTTGTACACGTTCTGCGCGCAATGATGAATGACGGCGACTCCGAGGATCAGTGTGCACACCGTGGATCCCACAGGCAGGATCCACTCCAGCCGCCCGTAGGGAAACTCCTTTTTCCGCACAAGGGGGATGAGGAGAAAGACAAGGAAGAGCTGGAAGAGGAAGGCGAGGGTAAAGAAGCTCACTTTGCCGGAGGGGAAGATTTCGATCGCAGCAAGCAGAAAACTTAAGGCGAACACGGTGAATTCCAGACTGCGCCAGCGGTGGAAACGGGAGACGAGAAGGAGGGCAAGAAAGGAGAACTCTGCAAAGTAGGCGACCAGCAAGGTAACATTGCCTCCGGAAGGATAAAGCAGAAGCGGGATGAAGTAGCCCCCCGCACAGCCCATGAGGGCCACGGGCAGAAGTTTGTGCCTTACGGCGACGAGCAGGGCGGAGGCGGCGGCAAGGAGCATAAGAAGGAATGTGACGTTCACGGGGAGGATATGATAGATCCGGTACCCGGCGAAAGCCCCCATGTAGAAGATCACCGTGCCTGCGGAAAGGATCCCCACGGCAAGGGTGTGGAAGCGCTTGTTGATACCGTAAAGGCCCGCAAAGAAAAGGCAGAGCGCCGTAAGGAAAGTTCCCCCGATGCGCACCTGGGGCGTGACCAGATTCTTTTCGATGGAGTATTTCAGGAAAAACCCGATCCCGCAAAGGAGAATGAGGATCCCCGAACGCACAAGCCATGTGGTGGCCACCGCGTACTCCCTGGAAACCTCCTCCTGCCGGAAACTCCCCATGCAGAACCATTGCCAGAAATTGTCCCAGAGCGTTCCTTTTCCGCTCCCTTCGGGCGCCTTCGGTTCGGTCGTTCCGGCGGGAACGACGGGAACTTTTTTCTCCGGCGGTTCCTCTTTTTTCTCCGGTGAGGCAACGGGAGAAGGGGTTGCCTGCGGGGGGACTTTTTCAGCGGATGCAGGAGCACTTTTCACGCCCTGGGGAGCAGTTTTCTTTTCCCGGGGGAAGAGGAACTTTTCCAGCATATCGAGCTGCCTGCGCACGATAGACAGCTGGATGAACTCGAGAATGACCGCAATCAGAAGAAGGAACGTGAGAGAAAAAAGCACGGCGGAAAGGATGAAGAGCGCGTCGCTGTTCATTTGTACTCCTTGTTACGGGGCCGCAGGGGAAAAACGTTTTTCCGGCGGTCCGGAAGGTTTTCCTTGAGACGGAAGAAATGGAGCCGGCAGTCGGATTCGAACCAACGACCGACGGTTTACAAAACCGTAGCTCTACCACTGAGCTATGCCGGCCCAGACACAAGTATAATATCGCACAACTTTTCAAAAAATCAAATACAAAACGGGAAAAACCCTCCTTTTCCCCTTGAAATCGGAGGTCCGCAAGATTACTTTAAGGCATCGCGGAAAACTTTTGCAAAGGAGAAAAAATGATCATCGACGCACATGCCCACGTTTACGAATATCTGCGCCCCTACGGCCCCTGGGGGGAGGGAAGAGCCATCGGGAAGGGAAAGGTCCGCTGGCCCGACGGGATCGAAATGCAGTTCTTTCCTCCGGAGTACGGGGATACGGGCTTCCTTGCCGAAGCGTTTCTTTCCGTCATGGAGGAGAACAAGGTGGACAAGGCCGTCCTTCTGCAGGCGGTGAACTATGGATTCCAGAACGACTATGTGGCGGAGGTGGTGGAAAAGTATCCGGACAAATTCCGGGGCGCCTGCATTTTCGATCCCTACGGCAGGAAGGCCATGGATCTTTTCCGGCACTTCGTGGAGGTGCGGGGCTTCCGGATCCTGAAATTCGAATTGAGCGAGTGCTGGGGGCTTTCCGGGATCCATCCGGATCTTTCGCTGGATTCCCGCATTTTTCTCCCGGTGTGGGAGTATGCGGAAAAGAATGATGTCATCATCGTCATCGATCCGGGGCTCCGCAATTCCCGGGCGTGGGCCACCTATCCCATTGCCCGGGTGAAGGAAAAGTTTCCTTCCCTGCGCTTCGTGCTCTGCCACGCATTGTTTCCCTGCGATGACGGGTTCAACGAGACGCGTCTCATGATGATGAAGGAGATCGCCGACGGAAAAAGCTATTTCGACATTTCCAGCGTCTTTTCCGGTTCCCCCTATCCCTACACCGATACGCAGAACTTCCTGCGGAAACTCTGCGATACGGTGGGCGCCGACCACATGATGTGGGGCACGGATTCCCCCGGGATCCTCTGCCGGGACAAGGGGAATTACGGGAGAATGCTCCGTTATCTGCACGAAGGCGGGCTTTTTTCCCGGGAGGAGCTTGCCCTCATCTACGGGGAGACGGCGGCGGATCTGTACGGGTTCCGCGCCCCCCGCTGACGGGGAGCCCC
The DNA here is from genome assembly GCA_017613255.1 of Lentisphaeria bacterium. GTDB lineage: Bacteria > Verrucomicrobiota > Lentisphaeria > Victivallales > UBA1829 > RGIG5327. The sequence goes on along the minus strand of JAGAEF010000182.1, from coordinate 1,582 downwards.
TCTTCCGGCTTTTTTATGAGAAGGTCTTTCCCCGTGCGGAAGTAGTTCTGCCGGTACTCCTGAGGGGAGAAGCCGTAGGCGCGCTTGAACTCTCTGGAAAAGTAGGCGGCGCTGTTGTAGCCGCAGAGCTCCGCCGCCGCCGTGACGGTGTAGGACCGGTGGAGCAGATACCAGCGGCTCTTTTCCAGCCGTTCCGCAATGAGGCATTTGACCGGAGAGATATTCATTCTCTTTTTGAAGAGGTAGAAAAGCGTTCTTTTGGAAATGGCGAACTCCCGCGCCAGATCCTCCACGGTCCTGTAGAACTGGGGCGCCTGCCGGATGGCGAAGAGGATCTGTTCGAACTTGTCCAGACGTTTGCTGCCCTCTTCCGCCTTGTCGATCTCGCAGAGAAGCGCATAGGAAAGGATCGAAATTTCCGTGCGGGGATTCTCCTTTTTTTCCGAGGCGAGGCGGAAGATCTTTTCATAGATCCCGTCAAGTTTTTCCGCGTCCATTCCCCGGCACACCTTCCAGGGCTGGACCCCGCCCTTGCCGCACATCCATTCCACGATGGGGGAGGAGACCAGCATGAGCTGTTTCTGAACGATCTTGCATTTTTTGTCGGCAAGGATCGTGTAGGCGGCCTGAGGACGGGTGATGACAAGATCTCCCTTGCGGACGGGGGCGCGGGTACTGTCGGAAAGAGAGCGGAAAGACCCTTCCCCTTCGGAAATGAAGATCATGGTCCAGTAGAAGGAGAAGGCCGATTTTCCCGCGGTCCGGGGGAAATTTCTTGTCCTGCCTCCGGGGTAGGACTGCACCCGGGCGCAGGCGTAGGCGTGAAGCATATTGGAGCTTGCCGAGATCCTTTTGTTCCGGTCCACATAGACCTCCTGATCCACTTTTGTTTTGGTGTCGTGCCGCCTCTGATAGGGATTGTTTTCCTTTTCTTCCATAGACTACCGCTCCTCTCTCAAGCTCGTTTTTGCACTATACTATAAAACAATGCTGCAATAATGCAAATGCCAAGTCTTGTTTTTTGAAGGAAAAAGGCTATAATTTATCGTGGAAAGACAAAGATCCTTACAATTTCTCAACATAGAACGGAAAGGCACAAAATGAAAACAAATGGAACACTTTTCGGGAAGCGCTTTTTTGCTTTTCTCACGCTTTCCTGCGCTCTGACGGGATTCGGCGGGGCATCGAAGGTCTTCGAGACCACCTTCCTTCAGGACGGACAGGGGAACGTGCTGGACAACGTGAACAGGGAGTACAAGGGAAAACTGAACAAGGGCGCCTCCATCGTCGACGCCCCCTTCGGGAAGGTCCTGAAGCTGGACCGGGTGCTGGACAACGGCGCCCTTTTCGGGAAAAATCCCGCCCTTGCCATGGAAAAAGATTATACCGTAAGCATGTGGCTCCGCGCGGCCTCCTGGCCGGAAAAGAAGGCCAAAAGAGGGTTCGGCTCCATGGTGGCGTTCCAGTGGGGCGCCCTGCGCCTTGCCGCGGAAAACGGAGGGATCGCCATGCAGACCCATGCGGGAGAAAAGCGCAACATCCTTTTCAAGGCGGAGACCAAGGGCGGGATCTTCGACAAGGG
>JAGAEF010000018.1 GCA_017613255.1 Lentisphaeria bacterium | reverse complement strand
GGGCATACGCTGTCCGAAACCGGGCGGAGATACGCGGGATTACGGCTGGGACGGCGCGGCGGGCGCGCATATGGGGATCATTCCCGCACTGGAGGTCTCCTTCTACTTTGCCCAGCATGTGCTCTCTTCCCCCAATCACGAGCTGCGCAAGGCCCTGCCGAAAGTGATCGAAAAGGATCTGTGAAACCTTGCGAACGGAATTCATCGTAAAACAAGATAAAAAACCGCAGAAAGCGGAAAAAATTACAGGAGGAAACTATGGAGTATCCGGAATTCAAGGGAAGAACGGCAATGATCACGGGAGGCGCGTCCGGAATGGGTCTGCTTTCCGGGAAGAAACTGGCGGAGAACGGGGCCAATGTGGTGCTGTGCGACGTCAACGAGGCGGCTTTGAAGGCCGCCGCGGAAGAGATCCGCGCTTCCGGGGGAAGCGTTCTTTCTCTGGTAGTGGATATCCGGCATTATTCGGAAGTGGAACAGGCGGAAAAGAAGGCTGTGGAAACCTTCGGAGGCGTGGACATCCTTCTCAACTGCGCCGGCGGCTTTTCCGGACGGTGCTGCAACTGTTACAAGAGCTTCGAGGAACTGCCCATCGAAGTGATCGACTGGGGGCTGGACGTGAATCTGCGGGGCGCCATCTACTGCTGCCGGGCCGTGCTGGGCGGCATGATGAAGCGCAAACGGGGCGTCATCATCAATTTCGGATCGGTCACGGGAGAGGAAGGGGGCGGCGGCGCTTCTCTGGACTACTCCGCGGAAAAAAGCGCCATGCGGGGCATGACCAAATCCCTTGCCATTCTGGGGGCCCCCCACAATGTGCGTTCCTGCTGCGTGATCCCCGGCCCGGTCCTGACCCGTCCCTCCATGGCGGGCATGAAAACCCTTCTGGGGAGAGCCGCGGAACCCATCGAACTGGTGAATTTCATCCTCTATCTCTGCTCGGACAAGGCGGCCTTCATCACCGGGTCCGCGCATGTGATCGACGGCGGTCATCTTCTGGTGTAAAAAAGGAGAACGAAATGGAAAAAAGAGATCCCCGTCTTGCATCCGCCTTGGAGGAGGCCCGGAAACAGATGGAGTCCGGCCTGATTCAGGGAGGCGTGATCGCCACGCTGACCCTGGAGCCTGTTCCGTTCGGTCTGCAGGATGTCGCGCCCCGGGAGGCCATGATGACCGCGGATTCCCGGTTCGATATCGCCTCGGTGGGAAAAGTGTTTACGGCTTCCTGCTGTGCCGCTCTTGCCGCGGAAGGAAAACTGGATCCGGATGCGCCCTTCACCGAGTATCTTCCGGACCACGTTCTGGGGAAGACATGCAGGATCACCGTGCGGAATCTGGCCACCCACACGGGAGGTTTTGCCAATGCAAGGCATTACGGAGCGGAAAATCCCGACGATTTTTACAAGGACCTCATGGTGTCCAAGCCTGTCCGGCCCTGCGGGTCCGCCTTCGAATACAGCTGTTACGGGTTCATTCTGCTGGGCTTGATTCTGAACAAACTTACGGGAAAGGATCTGGACACCCTTGCGCGGGAAATTTTGTGGGGGCCGCTGGGCATGGATCATACCACCTGGATTGCCCCGGGGCCGGGGCCCAATGAAGTGAAGCACTGGCATCCGGGGTCACCGGATCACCCGTTCCGCCCGGCGGGAGAACACAATGACGACATGTGTTTCCGCATCAATATCCCCATGGGTTCGGGCAGCTGTTTTTCCACCTGCGGCGACATGATGAAATTCGTCCGGGACATCGTGACGCGGGGACATTTTCCCGCCCCCTATTACGATCTGCTTACGACCTGCTGCTGGGAGGGCATCGATGCGACTGCGCCCGGACGGTATGCCCGGCGCAGTTTCGGCTGGGATATGTGTGATTTCCGCCGCCCGAAAACGTTTTCGGAACGTTCCGTCTTTCATTCCGGCTGGACCGGTCAGACGATCGCCGTCGATCCTGCCCGGGGAATGGGGGCAGTGATCATGACCTCCCGCACCGGAGACTGGGAACAGGCGAATCAGGCGAGAGTGAAACTCATCGACATTCTCTGCCGGCAATAAAGTTTTCCGTACGGAAAAGGAGTTTTTATGGAACAAAAGAACGCGTCTCTCGTCCCCGATATAACTTCCTGGGCGTTCGCAAAGGAGATCCGGGAATTTTCCCCGCAAAAATTTCCCTTGCGGGCGCCCCGGAAAGTGGAAATCCTTTCCGATTTTCCCGACCCGGAAGGCCTGCTGGAAACCGCTTATGCCAGCGTGAAAAGGGTCCTTGCCGATGCGGGCTGTACGCCAACGGGGGCGGGGAAGGTTCTCTACCGGATCCGCACGGAAAAAGCCCCCGCGGAACATTTCGAAGAGTATAAGCTTACTCTCACGGAAGAGGGCTGTCTCATCACGGCGGCGGATACGGAAGGCGTCCGGCGGGGCCTGTATGAATTCTGCGACCTCTTCTGTGCCGAAAACGGCGCCTTTCCGCCGGGGGGAAAGTTTATTTCCCGCCGTCCGTTCCTGAAAACGAGGCTGGGGAGGTGTCCTTTCAGCCCCATCAAGCGCAAGCCCCTCAATGTGGACGAACTTCTGGAGGAGACCGATTACTACCCGGACGCATTGCTGGATACGCTGGCCCATGCCGGGATCAACGGGATCTGGATCGTAAGCGCCCTGCGGGAACTGGGAAAGACCTCCCTTCTCCCGGAGGATCCGAAAAGGGAACGGCGGATCGCCAAGCTAGAAAAGACCGTGGAAAAATGCAGAAGATACGGGATCAAAGTGTATCTTTTCATGATCGAGCCCTTCGGCGTGACGGAAAAGGATCCTCTCTTTCAGCTTCACCGGGAAATGTTTGCCGACGAGATCGACGATCAGGGGGAAAAATATGGCTACTGTCCCGCTTCTCCCCTGACGGAACAGTATCTCACAGAGCTTCTTTCCTCCATATTCTCCCAGGTGCCGCTTCTGGGGGGAGTAGTGGACATCGTTCTGGGGGAAAGGACCACAAGCTGTCTTCCCGCTCTGCCGCTGTATCCCCTGCATCTTTCCTGCCGCTCCCGGTGCGGACTTTCCGCAGGAGAGATCATGTACAAGCGCCTCAAGGCCATGCGGGACGGGATCCGGGCGGGTTCGCCGGAAGGGGAACTCATAGCCTGGTTCTATCTCCCCCTTGCGGAAGAGCCCGCCGACTGGGTCAAGGGAATATCTTCCTGTGTGCCGGAAGGGGTGGTCCCCCAGTTCAATTTCGAGTCCGGCGGGGAAAAGGAACAGCTGGGAAAAGTCCGCAAGGGCGGCGACTACTGGGTCTCCTACGACGGGCCTTCTCCCCGGTTCCGGCACGAAGCCCTTTCCCGCAAAGGGGCGCTCATGGGGGCCAAACTCCAGCTGGGATGCGGCTACGAGCTCTCCATCGTTCCCGGGATCCCAGTGCCTTCGGTGGCCTTCCGGAAATACCGGGAACTTGCCCGTCTGAACGTGACCCACGTCATGCAGTCCTGGTATCTGGGCAACTTCCCCACGGTCATGACCAAGGCCATGGGCATGCTCTCCTTTGCCGCCGGAAATGAGGAGGAAGACGATTTCCTTCTCCGTCTTGCCCTTCCCGACTGGAGGGAGGACGCCCCTTCCGTGGTCCGGGCGTGGAAATTCTTCGACAAAGCGTATCAGAACTTCCCCTTCAATCTCCTGTTCCAGTATTACGCGCCCCAGAACAACATGCCCTGTTGGCGCTTCCACTTCTTCCCCGATCTGGATCCTCTGGCCCAGCCGTGGAAGGTCACCAGCATCCCCGGAGGCGACGCCGTGGGGGAGGCCATGGGCTCCTTTACGCTGGAAGAGACCATTTTCCTTATGGAAAAACTGATCCTTTCCTGGCAGAAGGGGGTGGAGGAGCTTCTGCCTCTGCGGGAAAAGTACGCCGCATGGAAAGAACGCTCCCGGGAGATCGGCATTGCCGTTTTCCTGCTCAAGGTGTTTCAGGGGAGTTCGAATCTTCTGAACTTCTACCGCCTGAGACGCGCGCTGTATGCGGAAAACGGGAAAAGAGTTCTTCCGGATATGGTGAAAATCGTGGAGGACCAGAAAAGGATCTTCCGAGAGATCATTCCTCTTCTGCAAAAGGATTCCCGTCTGGGGTTCCACGGGGAGGCTCTGACGCGGCTTTTCGACGAAAATTCCGTAAGAAAGGCGCTGGAAGAGGCGGACAAAGCCCTGAAAGAGGCTGAAGAAATCCTGGAAAGTCCCCTTCCGCCCCGGGAACTGGCCCAAAAGAAGGGCGTCTGGAACGAAATCGGCCCGGCGTGGCGGAACGTTTCGGATTCTTTCCAATGGTCCTTCGCGTATTCTTCCGATATTCTTTCCCTTTTTCTCCGGGGCCCGAAGGAGGGGGATTTCGAGCTCAAATTCCACTTCATGGACGCGCTGGGATGCGTGAGACACCTCATCGAATCCTTCCGGTACGAAAAAGGCGTTCTCACGTCTCTGGGGAACAATATCCACCTTACGGAAGGGGAAGGAGTTTCTACGATTTTCCACTATTCCTGCGAAGGAGAGGGCGACGTCGGAGAGTGGCTTTTCCAGTGGAAGAGGAATACCCTCCCTCCCGTGGACGGGAAACTCCCCTTTCTCCGGTTCAATTTCCTTCTCCGCAGGGGAGAAAAAGTCTCCTACGCCTTCGGCAAAGGGACGGATTCCCGGCTGTGGCTGGGGGAATTTTCCCCTCATGACAGCGCACTTCTTTGCCTTGCAGGACGGGAGGATTTGGAAGCAAAAATATAATTTTTCACGCCTATTCTGTAAAAAACTTTCCACAAAAGTGCGTCATTTTTGTAAAAGTCATGTTATGGTATAGAGCGGACCCTTGATCGACTTGAAAACAATTCTACAGGCAGGAGGAAAAAATGGGGATCAAACTGGGATTGGTGGGACTGGGTGCTTTCGGGAGCGTTTTTGCTCCGCTTTTCGCTTCGCATCCGCTGGTGGATTCGGTCATTCTCTGCGACGCGGAAGCCGACCGGGTGAAAAAGATCGCGGAAAATCCGGCGGTGGCGGCAAAACTTGCGGGTCAGACGCAGTCTCTGGACGAAGTCTGCGCTTCGGACTGCGACGGGGTCGTCATCATCACCCAGCCCCAGCTCCACGCGCCCCAGTGCCTCAAGGCGCTGGAATCGGGCAAGTACGTCTATTCCGCCGTTCCCGTGATCTCGCTTCCCGACGACGATGAGATGCTGGACTGGTGCGGAAAGATCATCGAGACCGTCAAGCGCACGGGCATGGAATATATGCTGGGGGAAACCACCATCTACCGCCCCCAGACCATGTTCTGCAGCAGAATGGCCCAGCAGGGCCTTTTCGGCGATTTCGTCTATGCGGAAGCGGAATACGCCCACGATCTGGATTCCGGCTGCTCCCTGCGGGAGGTCACCAAACAGCGGTCCACCGGGGTCATCGGGGAGAAACTTGCGGAGTTCTACCGCCCCTACTATGCCAGAGGCTGCAAGAAACACCCCATGAGCTATCCCACCCATTCCGTTTCCGGTGTGGTGGAGGTCATGCGCAGCAAGCCCGTAAGCGTTTCCGCCATCGGATTCCGGAACCGGAACGACGATCCCTATTTCCGGGAGCACGATTTCAGCAATATCGTGGCCTTCTTCAAAATGGACAACGGTTCTTCCTTCCGGGTGGCGGAAATGCGGGAAATTTCCTGGAACATCGGTCTGCAGGGGGAGGATTTCCGCATCTTCGGCACAAGGGGAAGCTACTCCATGAACGAATGGCGCAACAACGGCCGCACCCTTCCCACGCCGGAAAAGAAGCCCAACAACGTAACGAAGTACACCGATGCGGAAATGCGGGATCCCCTGCCCGATGAGGTGGCATCCGCCTTCCGCATCGCCGCGGGGATCAAGGAGGGGGACAACGATTTCACCATCGGCGGACACGGAGGAAGTCACCCCTATCTGGTGCATGAATTCGTCTGCGCCGTTTCGGAGCACCGCCGTCCCAAAGTTTCCGCCTGGGATGCGGCCATGTACATGGCCATGGGGGTCGCCGCCCACAAATCCGCCCGGAAAGAAGGCGAGATCGTCAAGGT
>JAGAEF010000181.1 GCA_017613255.1 Lentisphaeria bacterium | reverse complement strand
TTTATCTCGTCCAGCTGGCAGATCTGGGCGTACCGGCCCGCCTGCCATCGGAGAAAGCGGTTCACCTGACAGAATTCGGACATGTCCAGATGGAAGATCCCCTCTCTGGGGTAGGGGGGCAGGTCGAAATTGAAGACTTTGACGTTGGAATAGGCGTTCACGGCAGGATCTCCTTTCTGCGTTGTATCTTTTGAAAAACGGTAAAAAACATTTCAGGCGTACGGTTTCCTCATGAAAATGCCCTGAGCGGGACTCGAACCCGCAAGGATTTCTCCGACAGATTTTAAGTCTGTTGCGTCTGCCATTTCGCCATCAGGGCGCAAATGCCTTTTCAGCTGGAAGCCTTTGCATCCACGATCTGCAGCTGCCGCTTCTTTTCGCCGTAATACTCGTTGATCCGGGGAATGGCGATCACGTCCCAGGTCGTCCGCACGGGGATCGTCATATTGAAGGCGATGAAGTCGGTGACCTCTCCGTTGGGATCCCGCAGAATTCCTTTGGTATGTCCGGATTTGATGGGGAAGGTGCGGATCACTTCCAGACGGTTCAGCCGGAAGGCGGGCTGGGGATTGCCGTGGCCGAAGGGCCCCAGATGGGGATAGATCTCGAAGAACTCGTCGTTGAGGGCGGCAAGCTCGATCTCTCCGTCATAGGAGACGCTGTCCACGATGTCGCTGGGCCCGATCTGACTGCGCACCTGTTTTTCGAACTCTTCCGTGAATTCGCCGATGCGGTCCTTCTTGAGCCCCAGCCCCACCGCCATGGGGTGTCCCCCGTAACGGGTGAGCAGATGAGAACACTTGGAAAGGATGTCGATGAGGTTGAGTCCTTCGATGCTCCTGCCGGAACCGTGGGCCTCGTCCCCCTGAATGGTCAGGACGATGGCGGGTCGGTTGTAATCTCTGGCAAAGCGGCTGGCCACGATGCCGATGACCCCCTGATGCCACCCTTCGCCCGCGGCGGTGATGGTCATTTTGGACTTGAAAGCGGCATCGGATTCCACAAGGCATTTGGCCTCGGAAAAGATCTCCTGCTCCTTGGCCTGCCGTTTCTGGTTGAACCCTTCCAGCATGTTGGCGAAGCGGTAGGCTTCCACGATGTTGGAAGCATTGAGAAGCTCCAGCGCGGACTGGGCGTTGCCCAATCTTCCCGCGGCGTTGATCCGGGGGGCGAGTTTGAAGGTGATGTCCGAAGGGGTGAGGTGAGGTCCGATATGGGCGGATTCGATGAGCGCCCGGATCCCGGGACGGAGCTGCTTGGAAAGCGTCTCCATGCCGTACTTCACCAGAAGGCGGTTTTCCCCCAGAAGCGGCACGATGTCCGCCACGGTCCCCAGCGCCACGAAATCCAGCGCGTCCTGGATCTCCACGCCGTAGCCGCCCAGATTGTTTTCCCTGCCGAACTTGATGAAGGCGTGGGCCAGCTTGAAGGCCACTCCCACCCCGGAAAGCTGACGCATATCCTCCAGTTCGGGATTGAGTTTGGGATTGATGACCGCCAGCGCGGGAAGTTTCTCTCCGTCGGGCTCGTGGTGGTCGGTGATGATCACGTCGATCCCTCTTGCGGCGGCCTCCATGACGGCGGGCCCGCTGTTGATGCCGCAGTCCACCGTGACAAGCACCTTGCATTCGGATGGAACCGCATCCAGCGCCTTGGCCAGAGATTCCGGCGTGAACCCGTACCCGTCATCGAAACGGTGCGGGAGGAAAGAGCTCACGATGGCGCCGTTCTTTTCCAGCACCCACGACAGGAGCGAGGTAGCGGTGATCCCGTCGGTGTCGTAATCTCCGTGGATCAGGATGCGTTCCCGATTTCTGATTGCCTGCCAAAGCCGTCTCACGGCAAGTTCCATACCGGGGAACCGGTAGGGATCCGTAAGAGCGGAGAATGAGTCGTTGAAGTAACTGTCCACCTGGTCGGGGGTGATCCCATGAGCGGCCAGATACAATGCCGCCGCATAGGGAAGTCCGCATTTGCCTGTCAGTTCTTTTACTACATTCTCTTTACCTTCGGAGGCCGATATCCATAGTTTAGTTCCCATTCTGCCTTTCTTGTTTAAATGATTCTCATGTCCGCAATATAATGCCATTTTGCCAAAACATCAAATAAAAAATGAAAAATTTTTCGTTTTTTTTCTTCTTTCCCCTTGAATCGAAGCCGAAGCAGAGTATATTAAAGGCGTCAACGGAAAAGTTTGTTCCGTTGTTCATCGGGTTGCCGACGTGGCGGAACGGCAGACGCGCTGCGTTCAGGTCGCAGTCTCTTCACGGAGGTGTAGGTTCAAATCCTATCGTCGGCACCACTTTTCTTTCCCCTTCTTTTCTTCCTTCCGTTGCGCAATCGCCTTTGGCGTGCTATATTCTTATTGACGGCGTGCGTGCCGCCGCAGGAAAACGGAACGGAACAACAACGCAACATAAGGAAAGAAAAAATGAGTATTGTAACGATTATCGGCGCAGGCATGATGGGTTCGGCCATGGCGCGGCCCGCTTCGGACAACGGTCATGAAGTGCGTTTGATCGGTTCCCCGCTGGATGATTTCATCATCGACGCGCTGAAGGCGGGAAAAGATCACCCCACCTTGAAACGCAGTTTCGCCGGGGTGGCCAAGGCCGACTACATAAGCGGAGTGACCGAGGCTTTGAAAGGCGCGGACGTGGTCGTTGCGGGGATCAGCAGTTTCGGCGTGGACTGGTTCACGGAAAACATTCTTCCCGTTCTGCCCTCCGGCGTGCTGGTGGTCTCCATCACCAAGGGGATGCTTCTCGGGAAGGACGGCCGTCTCACGGTCTTCCCCCACCATTTCGCGGAAAAACGCTCCGATCTCTCCTTCGTGGCCGTGGGCGGCCCCTGCATCTGCTTC
>JAGAEF010000180.1 GCA_017613255.1 Lentisphaeria bacterium | reverse complement strand
CGTTCCAGAGTTTGTTGGCGAAATTCCGTCCGATCTCGCATTTTTCGTTGGAATGGCGGATATCCATGCCCACGGGGGCAATATAGATGATGGAGAACCGGAGGGCATCCGCGCCGTACTGGCGGATGACGTCCAGAGGATCCGGGCTGTTGCCCAGGGATTTGCTCAGTTTCCTGCCCAGATCGTCCCGGATGATGCTGGTGAAATAGACGTTGGAGAAGGGGATCTCCCCCTTGAATTCCAGCCCCGCCATGATCATGCGGGCCACCCAGAAGAAGATGATGTCCGGTCCGGTCACAAGATCGTTGGAGGGATAGAAGTACTTGAGTTCCTCCGTGTCTTTCGGCCAGCCCATGATGGAGAAGGGCCACAGCCAGGAGCTGAACCAGGTGTCCAGCACGTCCTCTTCCTGATACCAGCCTTCCCCTTCCGGAGGAACGGTTCCTACATAGACTTCCCTGGATTCGTCGTTCACGTCCCCACGGTACCATGCGGGGATCCGGTGGCCCCACCAGATCTGGCGGCTGATGCACCAGTCCTGAATGTTTTCCATCCAGTGGAAATAGGTCTTGGTCCACTTTTCGGGATAGAACTTGATCCTGCCGGAACGCACCGCCTCGATGGCGGGTTTGGCAAGGGCATCCATCTTCACGAACCACTGATCGCTGAGGAGGGTTTCGATCTCCACGCCGCCCCGCTCGGAAAAGCCCACGTTGTGGGTGATGTCCTCCACCTTGTCCAGAAGACCCAGCTTTTCCATGTCCGCCACGCAGGCCTTGCGGCACTCGTAACGGTCCATGCCCGCATATTTGCCGCAGACGGAGTTCATGGAGCCGTCCCGGTTCATCACGTTGATGAATGGCAAGTTGTGCCGTTTGCCCACCTGATAGTCGTTGGGGTCGTGGGCAGGGGTGATCTTCACGCAGCCGGTCCCCTTTTCCGGATCGGCGTGTTCATCCTCGATGATGGGGATCTGCCGGTCAGTGAGGGGGAGATTGACGGTCTTGCCCACAAGGTGCTTGTAGCGGGGATCCCCGGGTGGCACGGCCACGGCGGTATCGCCGAACATGGTCTCCGGCCTCGTCGTGGCCACCACAAGATAACCGCTGCCGTCGGTGAGGGGATAGCGGAAGTGCCAGAATTTGCCGCTGACCTCCTTATAGATGACCTCTTCGTCGGAGAGGGCGCTCTGGGCGGCGGGGCACCAGTTCACCATGCGTTTGCCCCGGTAGATGTATCCCTTGTTGTAGAGCTGGACGAAAACCTCCTTCACGGCTTCGGAAAGCCCTTCGTCCATGGTGAAGCGTTCCCGCTCCCAGTCGCAGGAGGTCCCCAGCTTGCGCAGCTGTTTGATGATGGTCCCGCCGTACTGCTTCTTCCACGCCCAGACTCTTTCGATGAATTTTTCCCTTCCCAGCGTTCTGCGGTCGATCTTTTCGGTTTCCCGCAGGACTTTGTCCACCTTGCTTTCCGTGGCGATCCCGGCGTGGTCGGTGCCGGGGAACCAGCAGACCTCTTCGCCCTTCATGCGGTGATAGCGGGCAAGGATGTCCTGCAGGGTATTGTTGAGGACGTGCCCCATGGTCAGGATCCCGGTCACGTTGGGCGGGGGAATGACGATGGAGTAGGGTTTCTTGTCGGGGTTGGGCTTGCCGTGGAAAAGGTTGTTGGATTCCCAGAAGGAATACCATTTTTCTTCCGTAAGGGCAGCTTCATAGGCTTTGGGCATTTCGTTTTGCGCCATGATTCGTCTCCGGGGTTGGATATTTCGTAAAGTTTTTTTTGTTTCGAAACTATAATATAACGCTTCTTCCCTTAAAAAGCAAAAAGAGAAACCCCCGGGGAGTTGTTTTTGTCGAAAAAGGTGCTATATTTTCAGAAAAGAAAACAAGCGGTGTGCCATGTACAAAACCCTTCTGCGTCCCTGCATGATCTTTGTCCCCCTCCTTCTGGGACAGCTTTTCCCGCAGGCGCATGTGTTGGGGAAAGCTCCCTTCCACTGCATCAAGTACGCTCTCATCCTCATGCTGTTCCTCACCTTTCTCAAACTGGAATTCCGGGAGATGCGTCTCAAAAGAGAGCACTTCATGGTCGTTTCCGTGAACATTCTTCTGGGGATCGTCCCCTTTTTCCTGCTGAAAACCTTGTTCCCCGCCCACCCCGATCTGGCAAAGGCGGCCTTTTACGTGGGGATCACCCCCACTGCGGCGGCGGCTCCGGCGGTGGTCTCCTTCCTCAACGGCAGGACCGGGTTCGCCCTGACGGGGTTCCTCCTCTCCTATCTGGTGATCTCTCTTGCCCTGTTCCTCTTCCTTCCGGTGGTCTCCGGGAAGCTCTCTCTTTCCTTCCTTTTCCAGATCTTTCTCACCCTTTCCCAGATCGTATTCCTGCCCTGTTTGCTTGCTTTCCTTGTGCGCAAGCTCTTCCCCGCGGCAAAGGCGCTTCCGGGAAAGTGCGCCCTTTTCACCTTCTCTCTCTGGTCCTTCACCCTTTTCCTCATGTCCGCCACCGCAAAAATGCACTTCATCCGGCACCCGAACGAACCTCTCGGAGAACTTTTCTACATGGCGGTCCTTTCCGCCGTTCTCTGTTTCATGAGTTTCTTTCTGGGCGGGAAACTTGCCCGGAAGAAGTACGCAAGGGAGTCCAGTCAGATCCTGGGGCAGAAGAACACCTCCTTTACCATGTTCCTTGCCCTGCAGTTCGCCAATCCCCTTGTGGCCATAGGGCCCATCTTCTATATCGTGTGCCACAACTCCTGGAACGCCGTGCAGATGTTCCTTTACGATCTTCACAGGAGGAAACGCGCACAACGAATGCTCAAGGCGGAAGAAAAGGAGGATTCTCATGTCTGAACGCGCAATGCCGGAACTGCTGGCTCCCGCGGGGAATCTTGCCTGCGCCCTTGCCGCCTTCGATTCCGGAGCGGACGCGGTGTACTGCGGGCTCAAGAAGTTCAACGCAAGGGAAAGAACGGAAAACTTTTCTTTCGACGAGATGTCCAAACTCATTTCCTATGCGAAAAGGTACGGGAAAAGAGTTTATGTCACCTTCAACACTCTCGTCAAGGAGAACGAACTCGAGGAGGCCGCTTCCTTCCTCGCTCAGCTCGACTCCCTGCGTCCGGACGCGCTCATCGTGCAGGATCTGGGGGTGGTCGCTCTGGCAAGAAAATATTTCCCCCGGCTCGTCCTTCACGGTTCCACCCAGATGGGGCTGCATAACTCTTTTTCTTTGCGCTTTGCCGCAGATATCGGGCTGAAAAGAGTCATCATGGAACGGCAGACCACCCTGACGGAATTGAAGGAGATGCTGAAAAACGATCCCCCCGTGGAAGTGGAAATGTTCATCCACGGGGCGCTGTGCTGCTGTATTTCCGGCTCCTGCTTCCTTTCCTCCTGGCTGGGCGGATGGAGCGGAAACAGGGGAAAGTGCAAACAGCCCTGCCGCCGCCGCTACCGGAGCAGTCAGGGGAACGGGTTTTTCCTCTCCGCGCAGGATCTCTGCATGCTGGAACGCATTCCCGAGCTTCTGTCCATGCCCATAGCCTCCTTCAAGATCGAAGGGCGCCTGCGCCGGCCCGACTATGTGGAAAACGTGGTTTCTTCCTACCGCCTTGCCATGGACGCGGCAAAGGAGGATCCTTCCGGGGAACGCTTCCGGGAGATTCTGCCCAAGGCAAGAATGATCCTTTCGAAAACCTGCGGACGGAAGTGGTCGGAAGGGTACTATCTTCCCTCCTCGGCAAAGACTCTTGTCAAATTCGATGCTCTGGGGGTTTCCGGGCTTCTTGCCGGGAAAGTCCTTTCCTGCGCTTCCGGCGGCTTTGCCGTGAAGGCCTTCCGGCCTCTTGCGCTGGGAGATATGCTCAGGATCCAGCCGAAAAGCGGGGATGACGGACCCTCTCTGGAGATTACGAAAATGCTTTCCGGGGGGAAAAGCGTTTCCTTCCTGCCCCGGAACGGCGAGGGGTTCATTTTCGCCGACAAGGCGATCCCCCCCGACGGACTCGTCTACAAGACCTCCGGGAAGTGCCGGGGGGACTATGCTTCGAGGATCGCCGCACTGAAAAAGGAGGGGTGTTTCGCGGATCTCACGCTTTCCATCTCCCGCTCCTCCTGCCAGGTCGATGCGGAACTGCCGGGAGGGAAGCTCACGTGGAAAAAGGTCCTTTCCCTTGCCGAAGCGGCAAAACAGCCCCTTTCCGAGGAGCGGGTGAAGAAAGAGTTTTCCTCCTGGGATCTGGAAGAGGTCCGCCCCGGCGCCGTTTCCGTGCGGATCTCGGAGAATCCCTTCCTTCCGGCAAGCCTCCTCAAATCCCTGCGGAAGGAGTTCTGTGTTTTTCTTGCCGAACACTTGCCCGGAGAGGATGCTGCGGAAAGGGAAAAGAAACTTTTCGATGAAAAGTTCCGTAACGATTACGCTTCCCTTGTTCCTTATGAAGGTCCCTTTCTGGGGAGTACCTTCCTCCTTCCCCGGCGGAAAAAGTTTGTTCTGCCGCCCTTCCGGCTCAACGGGGAAACTCATACGGCAAGGCTCCCGCAGGACGATCCCTCTCCGAGGGAGGAGTTTTTCTTCCCCTTCTACGTGAACGAAAGCGCTCTGCCCGCCCTGGAGGAACCATTCCTCCGTTTTTTGAAAAAGGGCGGTTTTCAGGTCCGGGCAAGCTCTCCTTACGTTTTTCCCTTCGTGGAGGAGTGCGTCCGGAAATTCCGGGAGAAAGGGGGAAAAACGGAACACTCTATTGTCTTCGGAACCGCCGCGCCGCTGCATGTATGCAACTCCTTTGCCGCTTCTCTTCTTTCTTCGCTGGGCGCGGAAAAAGTGCAGGCAAGTCCGGAACTGGGAAAGAGCGAGATCGAGGCGCTGTGCCGGAAAAGTCCTCTTCCCGTGGAGTGCTACGTTTTCGGACGTCCCGTCCTTCTGGGGACGAGGGCGTTTCTCCCCGTGGAAGGGAAAATGGAGGACGGCAAAGGGGAAACCTTCCTTGTGGAAAAGGAGGGAATATTGACCTTGATCCTTCCGGAAAAGATCATGGAAACCGCCGTATGCAAAGGCGCTTCGGGGGCATTTTTCGACTGCCGCAACGCCGATCCCCGGGAAAAGGGGAACGCCCGGTTCAACTTCGATGTGGGCCTTGCCTGACTCTTTCTTCTCTATTAATAAGAAATTTCTGTTGAAAAATTCCCCTTCCGGGTGTACATTAATCCCCCGTGCCGGAAAATATTGCACGGCCGGAGTGCGCTTTCTCCGCGGGGAAAGCAGCTTTCCGTATCCGCAAAACGTTTGGAATCAGAAAGAAGAAGAGCAACGTGATCAAATTTTTGAGAAAACTGACCGCCGGCCTTCTGGGCAGGGCCGGACTGCATACCCTTTCCGCCGCCATCGGAGGAAAGAGCAATGCGGGAAAGAGCGTTTCTTCCCGGAAAAACCCGCAGAAGGTATCCCGGAAGACGAATGAACCTGTCCCGAAGACAGGCAGGAACGCCGAAAAGGGGAGGGGAAGAAAAACACAGCTTCCTGCCGCGCAGACGGAAAAGAGAACGGAGAAAAAGAGTGCGCCTGCCCGGGCAAAGGAGGAAAGAAAAGTTCCTCCCGTTCCCGAACTCCTGCCCGTGCCGGAGGCGGAGGGGAAAGTGCGCATGAACTCTCTTCCCCTTGCCAGGGAGATCCTGGGCGCGGCCCAGACCTTGAACTTCAAGTACTGCACTCCCATTCAGGCCCAGTGCCTGCCCGCTGCTCTGGAGGGAAGGGACCTTGCCGCCAAGGCCCAGACCGGGACGGGGAAGACCGCTGCGTTTCTGGCGTCTTCCATGACGAGGCTCCTGCAGAATCCCCTTCCTCCGGAAAAACGCCGCAGGGGCGCCTGCCGGGTGCTGGTGCTTTCCCCCACAAGGGAGCTGGCCATCCAGATCAAGAACGACGCCGACGGACTGGCCCAGTATACTGCTCTCCACAATCTCGTGGTCTTCGGCGGCATGGATCACCGGGGACAGCGGGAGGCGCTGGAGGAGCCCGTGGATATCCTCGTGGGGACTCCGGGACGCATCATCGACTACTCCCGGAGCGGGGATCTCTATCTGGGAGACGCGGAGATCCTCGTCATCGACGAAGCCGACCGGATGCTGGATATGGGGTTCATCCCGGATGTGCGCAGGATCGTTTCCCGCCTGCCGGAAGCGGGAAAGCGTCAGACCATGCTTTTCAGCGCCACATTGGAGCCGGAAGTCCTCCGTCTCGTGAAAAGCTGGCTTGTGGATCCCCTTTTCTTCGAGGCGGAGCCCGAGCACGTGGTCACCGACCTCATCGAACAGAAGTTCTACGCGGTCACAAGCGACCAGAAGCTTGCTTTCCTCCTCCATCTCCTGAAAACCCTTCCCTACGAAAGGATCATCATTTTCGGAAACTGGAAGGAAAAGAACCGGATCCTTGCGGAAAAGCTCTATGAGTACGGGTACGAGGCAGGTCTCCTTTCCGGGGATATCCCTCAGGAAAAACGCCTGAAACTTGTGGAAAGCTTCAAAAAGGGCGATATAAAGATCCTTGTGGCTACCGACGTTGCCGCAAGAGGGTTGCATGTGGAGGGGATCAGTCACGTCATCAACTACGATCTTCCCGACCACCCGGAAGATTACGTCCACCGCATCGGGCGTACCGGACGGGCGGGCAACAAGGGGTGCGCCATAGGATTCGTCTGCGAGTACGGGGCGTATGT
>JAGAEF010000017.1 GCA_017613255.1 Lentisphaeria bacterium | reverse complement strand
CCCAGGAAAGTTCCCAGTCCTCCGCCCCGGAAAAAGGGGAAGCGGGAAAACAGCAGGAAAAGTGATTTTATCGCTGTCGGAGCGTTCCCGCAGGACGCTGCCGAAGGAAACGCACAGCAAAAATCCTTGCAGGAAAGAAGCGGCAAGAGAGTAAAAAATGAAGAAAATGGAAAATATCCTTCTGATCGGGCTGGGAGCCGTCGGCACCCTGTATGCGGCGGCTTTGGGAAAAGTTCCCTCTATTTGTTTCCGCGTCCTTGTGGACGAAAAAAGACGGGCAAGATACCTGAAAAACGGCGTCTATCTCAACGGGGAAAAACTGGATTTCCGGTGGGTCACCCCGGCGCAGGCGGACGGGGAGAAGGCCGATCTCATCCTCATTGCCACCAAATCCCACGGGTTCGATTCCGCCATGGAAATGATCGCGCCTTTCGTGGGGAAAGATACCCTGATCCTTCCTCTCCTCAACGGGATAAGTGCGCCGGAAAGTCTGCAGAAACGGTTCGGCGGCACGGAGGAGCTGTACGGCTTCTTTCTGGGGCATGCCAGCGTGCGGGAAGGAACGAGAGTCTGTCATGACGGCGTGGGGAAACTCTATTTCGGCAGGCAGGAAAACAGCGTCATAACCCCCTCCGTCCGGGCGATTGCGGATCTTTTCGATTCCGCAAAGATCGCCTACGAGATCCCAGAAGACATGAAAAGCGCCCTGTGGAAAAAATATGTGCTGAATGTGGGGGTCAATCAGGCCACCGCCCTCTTCCGCGCCGATTACGGTACATTGCAGAAAAATCCCCCCATGCTGGACTTTGCAGGACGCCTCATGAAGGAAGCCGTGCAAGTGGCGGAAAAGGCGGGAGTAAACGGTACGGAAAGCATGGTGGAAAGCGCCATGGAAGTCATTCTTTCCATGCCGGGAGAAGCAAAGACCTCCATGCTGCAGGACGTCCTTGCCGGACGTCCCACGGAAGTGGATCTTTTTGCGGGGACGTTGTGCAGGCTGGGGAAAAAGTATTCCGTTGCCGTTCCCTGCAACGAAGAGGTTCTGAAAAAACTTTCCTGAGAGAAAGGTTCTTCAGAGAAGATTTGCCAGTTCCCGGACCGCCTCGGCGTTTGCCGGATCTTTCGCCCAGTCGCCCTTGTTCCATGCGGAAAAGGATTTGCCGAAGGCGAAGTGCCACTCCAGATATTCCGCCATCTCCCGGAACTGGGCTTCGATGGTGCCGTACTGTTTGTCGGAAAGTTCCGCCGCTCCCACGGAAATGATTCCCAGAGACTTTTTCAGCCCGTGCATGACGGCATCCTTGCAGTAGAATTTGTCGATGAAAAGCTTCAGCTGTCCGGAGACCCCCATCCAGTAGACGGGGGAGCCGAAAACGATCCCGTCGGAGGAAACGACCTTTTCCATCAGAGTATTGGTATCGTCCTTCTGCACGCACGTTCCGCCGTTGTTCCTGCAGGAGTCGCAGTTGACGCATCCCGAAATCCGGCAGCGGCAGATATCCACGAAATCCACCTGAACGCCCCCCTTGGCCAGAAGAGCCTTTTCCAGTTCCTTGAGAACACCTCTCGTATTGCCGTTCATGCGGGGACTTCCGTTGAGAAGCAGGATCTTTTTATCGTCTTTCATTTTTCGCCTTTCCCTGTTTTTGTCATGGAGAAAATCTTGGGGTCTTTACGCATTCTTTTCCGTACCGGAAGGGATCTTTTCCACCTTGTAGCGGCGGTTCCCCGCAAGGGAAAGGATCCTTACGGCCGTGCCGGAAGGGAGCGCTTCATCGGCAATGGCCTTGAGCTCGCTTGTTGCGCCTCCTATGCTGACGGTCACCTTTCCCTCCTCCTTGTCCCCTCCGGGGATCCCCACATATACGGAGCCTTCCTTACCGATGAAATCGGCCTCCTTCACGTTGGCGTCCCCCTGCAGACGCATGACGAAATAGACCAGATAGGCCGTCATGAACATGGTGAAAAGCCCGCACCCCAGCGCCAGAAGGAATCCCTTGAGTCCCAGATGGCCCCAGAGCACGCCGCCCCAGCCGAAAACGGTCATGAAGGCAAGCACGGAACGCACGGAAAGAATCTTGAAATCCAGCATCCCCGTATCCGGGTGGTCCACGGGGCTTCCCGCATCGGCGTCGAAATCCACGTCATCCAGCCCGCCCGCTCCCGCAAGGGAAAAGATCAATGTCACGCCGAAAAGCACGCTTCCGGCAATGGCCAGCACCCAGTAGGCGGTATTCACGTATCCGGCGGAAAAGAATCCGCCTTCCGCGACAGAAACGAGAGAGGTGAAATCCATGGTACATTCTCCTTGTGTTGAAAGTTTGCGTCATGAAAAGATCCCGGAAAGTAAGATAGCGCTTTCCGGGCCATTTTCAAGGGAAAAAACGTCATCTTCCGAAAAAAGTCTTCCTTTCGGGCTCCGGAAGACCCAATGCCCGGTATGCGGTGCGGAAGTGCATTTTTGCCACGGTGCGCAAAAGCGCCTCCCCGCCGCTTACGGCGATCTGCTTTGCGGCGCGGTCCACCGGCAGTCCCGCTCCCTTGGGCAAAGGAAGCCCGATTTTCTCTTCCAGCAGGCGGATCCTGCGGACGAACTCGGCCCGGGCCAGAATGGAGGCGGCGGCCACCGCAACATCGCTTTCCGCACGGACTTTCTGCGCCAGCTGAAACTCTCCCGGGTGCATCCTGCGGAAGGCATTGCGCACAAGGTGTTCGTCCGCGAACTGGTCGGAAAGGGCCCTCGTACATTCCGGGTGCTTTTCCAGAAGGACGCTGAGGGCCTTGGCGTGTCCCCAGGCGAGAAGGCGGTTGAGATTGCCGACCTTATCGTAAAGGTTGTTGTAGGCTTCCGGGCCGATGGCTACCAGGGAACAGGCGTCTCCGAGGGTATTGCGGATAAAAGAAGCGATTTTGAGGATGGCGTCGTCCGACTTGATGAGCTTGGAATCCCGGACCCCCTTTTCCGCAAAAAGTTTCGCTTTTTCCGCATCCGGAACGAAGGCGCAGGCAATGACCAGAGGACCGAAGAAATCCCCTTTGCCGGATTCGTCGATCCCCGCGTGGGCGGAAAATCCCGCAAGCTCGATTCCGGGTGCGTTTTTCTCCTTTTGGGGTCCTTCTCCGGTCTGCTGAAACGCCCGCTCCTTGAGGATCTCCGGCTCCAGGAGAAATTCCACGAACTCCGGAGCGCCGGATCCCTGAACGACCAGTTTGCCGCTCTCGTAGGCTACCACGTTCACCTTGTCTTTCGTCCCCTTGTACAGCGCGTGAGGAAGGGGGGAAAGAAGAAAGGAACGCTCCTCCAGCAGAGCGCGCAGTTTTTCCGCATCCTCCGGAGTGATGTCGTAAACGAAATTTTTCTTCTCCGTCATGCCCGAAATCCTGTTTTTTCCCGATTTTTTCCGGCTTTTTTGCATAAAAGGCAACATTTCCCTCCACGGGGAATTGACAAAAAGCCTCCTACAATATAGATTAAAAAAGCCGATTTTCAAAAAAAGAACGCAGAAAAGTCGAAAATAAGATAAGGAGTAATGATGAAAAAAGGGTTGATTCTGCCGGCAGTCCTCGTGTTTCTGCTGAATACTGCTCTTGTGGGGCAGGAGCCCGCCGGGATGCCTCCGGAAGGGGAAAACGCCACCGAACAGAACAAGGAGAAAGAGCAGACGGCGGAGGAGCTTTATCCTTATGCCAAGCCTCTGGGAACTCCCATCGACCGGAGGGAATATGCCGTCTCCCTGCAGAGGACGGAGGAGATCGCCAAACGGGTGCAGAAAGCCTTCCTGCTGGATGCCGCGGCAAGAGCCGCCTATGTGAAACAGCCCGCAGGCGGCGGCGAGGTGCGGAAATTCGATGAAAAAGAGATCCGGGCAGCTCTGGAGGAACAGATCTCCAAGGAAGTTCTGGGCGGAAAGTCCGTCAATCCGGCGGGCAAGCCCCTGGACGCCACCCGGCTGAACGCCAGAAGCGCCGTACAGGAAGCCGTACACAGGAAATTCCCCAAAAGCGAGGAACAGCTCCAGGGGGAGCTCGTGAAGGAGGCGGAACAGAAGTATCCCCTTGCCAAAAAGGGGGACAAGGTCACCGTCCAGTACACCTCCGGCAGATTCAACTACCGTATCAGCGGGACCTTCTACGGGTACGGGATCCGGGGAAAATCCATTATGATCAATTCCCGGTCCGTGGCGGTGCGGGATCTGAGCGCTCAGGATATTCCCAAATTCAGCAAGCCGGACAACGAGGCCATGCGGAAACGGTATGTGGAAACCAAACTGCGCAAATATCAGGATGAAAAGTTCAAGTACGAAAAACAGCTTTCCGACCGTCTCCTCCAGAAGCAGATCGCCGAAAACGACGGGAACGGCTTCATCTTCTACGGGCTTTTCAAAGTCGACCGTCTCTCCAAGACCCTGCAGGCCAAATACAGGGATGGCACGCTCCTCCCCGAGGAACGGCTGAAAGGCTGCGTCAACGAGTGGACCTCCGCGGACAGGATCATTTCGGATATGGCCGACGGCATGATCCGGGTCACCAGAAAACGCATCGACCATGAGCGCAAGCTCGAAGAGCGCCGTATTGCCGAGGAAAAGAGAAGACAGCAGGAAGAGGAAGAAAAGAAGCGTCAGGAAGAGTCCAACAAGAAGCCCGATGAGGAAAATCCGGACGCAAAGGAAGAAACTCCCCCCAATGAGTGACCGCTGAAAGCGCTTTCCGGAGGAAAAAACGTGCTTCGGATTTCGGGAAAGGAGAAGGGGAAAAGGGCGTTGCCTGCGCCCGGAGAGTACGCGCTTGCCCTCCTTTCCGCCAAGGCGTACAGCGTGCAGGAAGTCCGGGCCAAACTGCGGAAAAAAGGCTTCTCCCCGCAGGAAACGGAAGAGACGCTTTCCGGCCTTGTCCGGAAGGGATTCCTCAATGACGCCTCCTTTGCCCGGATGCTGGCGGATTCCCTCTACGGCGCGGGCTACGGGAAAAAGAGGATTTCTCTCAAACTGAGGGCAAAAGGGATCTCTCCCGAACTGATCCATGAAACGCTCCGGGAAGAAGAGGAGCCTGCTGCCTCCGGAACCGAAGGGGAAAAAGAGTCTTGCACAAAAGAGGAAAGTTCCGCGGAAAAAGCCCTGCAGGGCAGGATGCGGATTTTGCGGAACGAGCCGGATCCCCGGAAAAGAAGGGAAAAAGCCCTGCGTTTTCTTGCCGGAAGAGGCTTCGATGTCCAGACGTGCTTTGCGACCGTGGATAAATATCTGGGGAAAGCCGGGGAAAGCGATTCCTTTTCCTGAACCCTGGTCTTAACCGCAAAAATGCCATAAAATCAAGGAGATACAAAAATGAGTAAAATTGTATTCTGTACCGCATTATTCTGCGCTCTGCAAGTTCTTTTTGCGGCGACCATCCACATCGTTCCTGCCGAATTCCGTTCTTACAAGGCGGGGGAAAAAGTCTCCTTCAAGGCGACCGCCTATTCCGACGCAAGAAAGGGCGAACTTCTCAAGGAGGGGGTCTATACCATTTCGATCAGGGATTCCGGAGGAAAGGCGATCGGCTCCGGGATCAAGGTGGATGCCGCCCGAAACAATCCTTTCGAGTTTACTGCCCGGCTGGACCGTCCGGGTTTCCTCTATGCCGCCGCAGGAGACATTACGCTCAAGGACGGAGAGAAGATCAAGTGGCAGAACACCCGGGAGCGGCCCGCCGCGGGAGGAGTTGCCGTGGAACCGGAAAGGATCCGGCAGGCGGGGGAAGAACCCTCCGATCTGGACACGTTCTGGCAGGAACAGCTGAAAAAGTATGAGAAGGCGTCCGTTACGGTTACTCCCGCTCCCCAGGTCAAAAGAGCGGGCTTCAGGGTCTCCCTCGTAAAGGTGGACCTTCCCGACGGCACGGGAAGCATTCAGGGATTCCTGTTCATTCCGGAAAAACCGGGCAAATACCCTGCCGCCGCCGGGGTGCCGGGGGCGGGTCCGGGACTTTGCGAAGAGAAACCTTCCCCCTACATCCAGACCGGGATCCCTGCCATCGAACTCTATATGAACGTGCACCTTTTCCCCATGGGCAAGACGCAGAAGGAACAGCGGGAAAAGTATGCCAAGTACAACAAAAGCTTCCCCGCCGGAAACTACTACAAGGCTTTCGACGGCGTCCGGGAAAACTATATTTACGCGAAGGCGTGGCCCGCGGTGAGCAAGGCCATCGACTATGTGGCGCATCTTCCGGAATTCGACGGCAAACACTTTGCCGCCGTGGGCAACAGTCAGGGCGGCGGGACGGCCTTTGCGCTGGCCTATCTGAACAGGAACATCACCTGCGTTGCCGCCAGCGTTCCCGCGCTGTGCGATCTGCAGGGAGATCTTGCCGGACGGCAGGCGGGCTGGCCCCAGCCGAAGGGGTCCCTCAAGGAGGAAAAGGCAAAAAAGGCCTATGCGTATTTCGACTGCGCCAGCTTCGCCAAAAGGATCCGTGTCCCCGCCGCCGTGACGGTGGGGTACGTGGATTCGACCTGTGCGCCCTCCTCCGTCTATGCCGCCTTCAACAATCTTGCCGGGGAGAAAAAGATCATCCCCATGTACCGCAACGGCCACCGCCTTTCCGCGGAGGCAAGAAAAGTGCTGGTCGCGTTCCTGGACGAACAGCTTTCCAAATAAGGAAAAAACGCTTGAAAGTGGGAAAAAAGGGATTATATTACCGGAAAACAACAGAAAGGAAACAAAATGCCTGATCTTTCCAACACGATTTTTGCCGCTGCCGGGATCGGCGGCGGGGAAGTTCTCATGATCCTCATCATCACCTTCATCCTTCTGGCGATCCTCATCGGATTGTTCTCCAGGTACAAGAAATGTCCTTCGGACAGGATCATGGTCATCTACGGAAAATGCATTTCCGGCGGGACCAAGGGCCAGCACGCCTCCCGGTGCATCCACGGGGGCGCCGCCTTCATCATTCCCATCATTCAGGACTATGCCTTCCTGTCCCTGCGTCCCATCCAGCTGGAAGTGCCGCTCAAGAACGCCCTCTGCAAACAGAACATCCGCATCAGCGTGCCCTCCGTCTTCACCGTGGGGATCAGCACCGACGAAGAGCTTATGGGCAATGCGGCCAACCGCCTTCTGG
This sequence comes from Lentisphaeria bacterium, assembly GCA_017613255.1. Classification (GTDB taxonomy): domain Bacteria; phylum Verrucomicrobiota; class Lentisphaeria; order Victivallales; family UBA1829; genus RGIG5327. The sequence goes on along the minus strand of JAGAEF010000017.1, from coordinate 2,039 downwards.
GGCTGCATCCGGACGCCATAGGCGATCTGGCCAAGGACATCATCTTCGGTCAGCTGCGTCTGGTCATCGCCTCCATGACCATCGAGCAGATCAACTCCGACCGGGAGACCTTCCTGCGCTCCATCGAACAGAACGTGGCGGAAGAGCTCAACAAGATCGGGCTCCTGCTGCTCAACGTGAACATCACCGACATCACCGATGAAAGCGGCTACATCGACGCCATCGGCCAGAGAGCGGCTTCGGAAGCCATCAACAAGGCCCGCGTGGAGGTCGCCGAAGAGGAACGCAAGGGCGGAATCGGAGAGGCGGAAGCCAGAAAAGCCCAGAGAATCGCCGTTTCCCTTGCGGAAGCCGCCGCCCAGTCCGGAGAGGCGGAAGCCAACAAACAGCGGAGGATCGCCATCAAGCAGGCGGAAGCGGAAGCCATGATCGGAGAGGCGGAAGCGGACAAGCAGCGGAGAATCGCCACCAAGCAGGCGGAAGCCTATGCCATCGAAGGGGAAAACGTTTCCGCCATCGAGATAGCCAAATCCAACGCGAAACGTATCGAAAACGAAGCGGAAGCCTTCCGTCTGGCGGAGGCCGCCAAGAAGGTGGCGGAAGCCAGAATCAAGCAGGCGGATTACGAAGCGGAAATGGTGGCCCAGGCGGCCCGCGCCAAGATGGAGAAGGAAAAACAGCATGCCGATACCGTCGTGCGTGCGGAGATCGAAAAGGAACAGACCGTCATTCAGGCGGAAGCCCAGGCGGAAAAGCGGCGCAGGGAGGCGCAGGGAGAAGCCGACGCCATCTATGCGAAACTTGCCGCCGAAGCCAAGGGGAATTTCGAGATCCTCCGGGCCAAGGGGGAAGGCTACAGTCAGCTGATCTCCTCCTGCGCCGGAAGCCCCGACGCGGCCGCCAAGATGCTCCTTATCGAAAAGCTGGAAGACATCGTGAAACTGCAGACGGAAGCCATCCGCAACATCAAGATCGACAAGGTCACCGTCTGGGACGGCGGCAAAAGCGCCGACGGCAAGAACTCCACCGCCAATTTTCTGAGCGGCATGATGCAGAGCCTGTCCCCCCTGCATGACGTGGCGGGCATGGCGGGGATCGATCTTCCCTCCTATCTGGGCAAGGTGCAGGAAAATACTTCTGTGCCTCCCGCACAGGAAGAGGGGAAGAACGCCTGATCCCGCAAGACCTCATTCGGTCCTGCTCCGGAAAGAGAAAATATCATGCACAGGCGGATCCGGACGGATATTTGCGTTGCGGGGGGAGGTTCGGGCGGCTTCGGAGCGGCTCTGGCGGCCTCCCGCATGGGCGGGAAGGTCCTGCTTTTCGAATCGGAAGATCTGCTGGGCGGCACATCCACGGTATCCGGCGTAAACTGCTGGGAACCGGTGGCAGGAGCGGCATACGGAGCTCCCCGGGAGCTGTACGAGCGGATGAAAAAGATCCCCGGCGGGTGCGGGATCTATACGCCCAGACTGCACAGAAGTCTGGGAGAAGAGGGCTGCCGGGATTTTCCCGGCGGACTCAGCTGCATCGATCCTGCCCTGACCTATGAAGACACGCTGAAAAAAGGGTTCGACTACCGCCGCATCTCCGATCTTTCCAAATGGAACGGGATCATCTTCGAACCGCGGATCTGGGACAAATGCGCAAGGGAGATGCTGGAAGAAAACCATGTTGCCGTACTCACCGGACGCCGGGCCGTGGAAGTCGAATTCACCGACGAACACATCCGCAGCGTGACTCTGGACGACGGCACGCAGATCGAAGCGAAGATCTGGATCGACAACAGCTCCTTTCTTGCGGCCTCCTCCCGCTGCCGGCTTCTTTACGGTTCGGAGCCTTTTTCCCTGTTCCGGGAGCCGGATGCGCCGGAAACGCCCGAGGCAAGTCGTCTCAACGGCGTGACCCTTCTCTTCCGGGCTGCGCGAAAAGATTCTCCGGGGGTGGATGCGCTTCCGGAAGCACTGGAGGACCGGGAAAAACGTCAGGATATGGTGGCGGTCCAGTATCCCTGCGGGGATCTTTACTGCAACATGCTT
>JAGAEF010000179.1 GCA_017613255.1 Lentisphaeria bacterium | reverse complement strand
GAATGTGAGTGGAAAGATGGATTGTCAGGAGTACCCGAAGGGGAAGGATGTCCTCCATAGCGAGGAGCGCGAAGGAGGACAGGCAAGCAATTCTTTTCCGAGAAGGCAGTCCCGCCGCAGGCGAGCTACGGATGGCGTGCCATCCTTTTCCGCGAACGAATGTGAGTGGAAAGATGGATTGTCAGGAGTACCCGAAGGGGAAGGATGTCCTCCATAGCGAGGTGCGCGAAGGAGGACGGGCAATCGGCGGCGAAGAGCTTCGCAGCCCGTCCGTAAAGTGCGGAACGCATCGAAGACTGCCCCGACGAAATGAAAAGAAGCCGGGCACGCGATGAGAGTGTATGCAATCGTCTCTTTGCCGAGATTTCGCCTTGGCGAAGGAGGACACCCCCGCGAGGATCGGTCAAACCATCAGCGCATCCCGACGTAAAAGAGGTTCGCGCGTTCGGCGCGGCGCGGTCTGTCGGCCCGGCAAAGTTTTTTTGCGCGTCACATCAAACAGCGCAAGGCATAAAAAACATTATGACTTGTTTTATGACCGAACTGCCCCTTGAAATGTGAAAAAGCGCACCTATATTATCCGAAAACGGCAGGAAACAGAAGCAGGTGAGGATCTCATGACGCAAAATGAAATAGCCGAAAAACTGGGCATTTCCCAAAGTTCGGTTTCTCTTGTCCTGAGAGATCCGGCTACCCCCCGGGTTTCGGAAAAAACGAAAGTGCGCATCATTTCCTGTTTGAAAGCCTCCCGGTATATGACCAAAACCGGAGTCACGCGGAACTGGAACCTCGGATACGTCACGGATATATTTCAAGACCTTCACCAGGATTTTTTTCAGGAATCTCTTCTGGGGATCGAAAAGGAAGCGGCAAGAAATCATTACAATCTGATCACGGAGTGTTTGCGCGGCAAATCCCTGAATCTGCTCACGAACAACAAGGCCGACGGTCTGATCATCCGTTCCGGAAAAGCGTACGAGATCCTGCAGAAAAACGACATCGCCGTTCCTGTCGTCCTGCTGAACTGCACTACCCCCATCCGGCAATGCGATTCCGTGATGCCCGACAACAGAAGCGGGATCTACAAAGTCATCCGGTTCCTTCAGGAACAAAACGAAAAAAACATTGTTTTCGTTTCCTGCAAGCCGAACTATTCTCCCTACAGCTGCAACTACCAGGAACGGGAATTCGCCTTTGTGGATGCCTGTTCCATGCTGAAAATGAACTGTTCCGTCGAATATGTTCCGGAACCTTCCGTATCCGCAAACAAACTTACGGACCATCTCCGGGACTTGGTCAGACATTGGAAAAAGGACAAAACGCTTTCCATCGTGAGCGTCAATCACTATTACGCAAGTCTGATCCGCAAACTGTATCCGGATGGCAAGATCGTCGCAGGAGACAACAAGGCGGAAAATGGCTTCGAAGACAAACGTTTTCCCATGCTCGTTCAGGATGCTTCCTACATGGGGAAAACCGCGGCGGAACTTCTGGTGAGACGCATCGCGGACCCCTCCAGACCCTTCGTGAGGATCAACTGCGACATGCAGCTTTTTCTCCCCGGGAACGGACAGAAACACGATGACGGGGCGGGGGAAAGTCTTTCCGGAAAAAGAAATTCGTTTTCATAGAAAAAACCACTCGATATTTTTTCAAAACCGAAGGAGAAAAAAATGAGAGACTTTTTGAGAGAGTATCTCGACGAACTGGAAAAACGCATGGAACGCATCCTCAATGAACAGCGGGAGATGCTGGACAGGGCCGCACGCATGATCGCCGACCAGATCAAGGAAGACAAACTTGTGTACGTGTTCGGCAGCGGCGGACACTCCAACATGATGGGAGAGGAAATGTTCCACCGGGCGGGGGGACTTGCCTGCATCAGTCCGGTTTTCGCCGACTCCATCCGGATCCCCCATATTCCCTTCGGGGAACGCTGTGCGGGGCTGGCTCCCTACATTCTGGACGCCTACAACATCGGCAAGGACGATCTGCTTATTCTGGTCAACGGCTACGGGATCAATCCGGTCACCATCGAAACGGCTCTGGAGTGTCAGAAACGGGGCGTGAAAGTCATCGCCGTGACCTCCACGGATTATGCGGAAAAGCTGCCGAAGGATTTCCACGGGCGGCATCCCTCCGGGAAAAATCTGCACGAAATGTTTCCCGTTACTCTCCTCACCTATATGGAATACGGGGACGCCATTCTGGATATGCCCGGCATAAGCAGTAAAATCGGCGCCTATTCCACGTTCGGGAACGCCTTCATCTGCAATGCCATGGTCATAAGGGCGTGCGAACTCCTGCTGGAAGAGGGTATCGAACCGCCCATCATCAACTCCATCAACGTGGAGGGCGGTCTGGAGAAAAATCAGGCCCTTTACGCCAAGTACCGGCCCCGGATCAAATGGCTTTGAAGACGGCGTTCCGGGAGGCTGTTCCGGAATACGGGTGATTCATCGGCAAAGATCATGAAAAAGTGAGGACGAAATGAAAAACGTTTTACTGCTGGGCGACTCCATCCGGATGGGATACTGCGCCTTCGTGAAAGAGGAACTCAAGGACACTGCAAAGGTGTACTATCCGGAAGAAAACTGCCAGTTCACCCAGTATACTCTCGTTTCCCTGCCCCGCTGGGTGACGATCCCGGAAGTTCCGCCGGAAAAAATCGATCTCGTTCACTGGAACAACGGACACTGGGATGTAGCCCACTGGAACGGGGAGGAGGTTTCCCTGAACTCTCCGGAACAGTACGCACTCATGCTGGAGCGCATTTACCGCAAGATCCGTTTCTTCTGCCCCAATGCCAAGGTCATTTTCGCTCTGACCACTCCCGTTTCTCCGGAATGCGGCGTCATGGCAAATCCCCGGTCCAATGAGGAGATCTGCCAATATAATGCGGCGGCGCTGGAAGTGATGAAAAAACTGGGAGTCCCGGTCAACGACCTGTACGCTCTGGCGGAGAAGGAAATCCCCTCCTCCCTTTACAAGGATTACTGCCACCTCAAGGAGGAGGGCTACCGCATTCTGGGCAGGCAGGTAACGAAAGTGATCGGGGAGAATCTCGAATAAGGAACACAAAGGAAGCTTTGGTCATGAATTGGGAAAAAATCGTCGACAAAGAAAAATGTCTGGAGAGCGCCCGGAAAGCGGCGGAGTTCATTTATCTTTCCCAGAACAACAAATGGCCGATGCCGGGATATTTTCCGCCCGGGATCGAGTCGGAACGTTTCTGGGAGTATCATCCGGCCCAGTGGACCAATGCCTTCGGCGCCATGGCCCTTCTGGCCGCAGGCAGGACCTTCGGGAAAGAGGAGTACGAAAGGGCCGCCGTACTTGCGGGAGATTATCTCAAGGCCCTTCAGGTTTTCAGCCCCTTCCTGAAGGAGGATTACGGCGCCTTCAACGAGATCGGCCCCAACACCAACTGGTGCTATACGAGAGATTCGGTCTCCGCCGCGTGGGGGTTCCTTGTGCTTTACAAGGCCACCCACGACCAGGAGTATCTGGAACGGGCAAGGCTTTTCGCCGAATGGTTCGTGCGCAGAACTTTGGATCCTGACGGCTGGCCCGTTTCCCGCGTATTCTTTACGAAGCAGGCTCACGACCGCATCACCTCCCGTCCGGGAGGGGAAAACATCGATGAATTCATGAACGTGCAGGGCTATTTTCAGGGCGGGGGCCTGAATTTTTTCAAACTGCTTGCGGAAACCTCCGGAGATGGAAAATGGGTCTCGGACATGTATCTAAAAATCGCCGATCTTCTTGTGGACCGCATGCAGGAACCCTGCGGGAATTACAATTCCGTCAAGATCGCGACAAAAGAGTTCAATCCCCCTAAATACGTGCGGGACGATTTCTGCTCGCTGGGCCTGATCGGGGCCTATAAACTCACGAAAAACCCCAAGTACATCCAAAGCGTGGAAAAGTATCTGCGG
>JAGAEF010000178.1 GCA_017613255.1 Lentisphaeria bacterium | reverse complement strand
TGGCAGCCGATCCGGCGTCGTGGGGCGATGTGGGGATATTCGCCGCCCGGCCGATCTGGCGTTGTGGTGCAAGGGGGGCGTCAGCCGCCCGACCGGTGTTGCGTTGCGGCGCCGTGGGACAGTATTCGTAGTAATCATAGTCTCCCCAGCCTGAGCTGGAAACGCAGGCCGTGTTTTTTCGCTCTGCGTCTCTTGAGACTTGCGACTCCCCGAAGGGGCCCCCTACCTGCTCAGCGAAACGTGGCTGATTTTCGCTTCACCGCCCTTTACCCGGAGATAGAGATAGAATTGGGAACGGGCGGGCACTTCCACGGAAAGGGGGAAGGACTGGGGCGTGTCGGTCAGTTCGAAGGTTGCTATCTCCATTTTGATCTCGTGGCCGAAGCCTTTTTTATCGCCCTTCTGCCGGACACAGCCGGAAAGGGAGGCGGTGAGCTTGCCCTTGCCCGAGGCGGTCACACTGCCGGAAAAACGGACCTTTTCGTCCAGATAGGGATAGGACAAATAGGTATAGATCACATCCCTTACGCGGATGCTGTTCCCCTCTTTGGCCGGCACGAAATCGGCAAGATGGTACCCCCAGTTCCAGGCAAAGACGACGCCCTTTTTCTCCGCGGTGCGGGAAAAATCCCCGTTGCGCACCACGGATTCTCCGGCGACGGCTTTGCGGAAGCCGGTGATCTCATGGGGCGGCACGCCGTCCAGTCCGGTTCCTTCGGAGGAGGCGGGGGGCTGAAGGTTCCGGCAGTTCCGGAAGAAGTGGAATTTCCAGGTCTGGCCGCTTTCCAGTTTTTTCACGTTCAGGCTTTCCAGCGGGATCCGCAGTTCCGCCGTGTAGCGGTCCTTATAGACTTTCACGGCAAGATCCCCTTTGTAATCGAAGGAAGCGGAGCGCACTTTGGCGTCATAGAGCGTACCAAGCGTATTGAAGACGAAATGATAGTAGTCGCCGTCCGGAGGCATGACGAAGACTTCCATGCTGTCGTCGGTCCACACCTGACCGTCCCGTTCCCGGATATGGGCAACGGGTTTGCTCCAGGCGTGTTCCATCATGCACTCGAAATAGAGGTACAGATTCTTTTCGTCGTAGAGGATCTTGACCTTGGTCGCCTCCCGAGGATCGGCCTTGGTCTTGTAGTTGCGGAAATTGGTGACAAGTTCCGCCTTGCGCCATGCCGCTTCGTCGGCGATCCCGTCGATTTTTACGGGCGTTTCCGCCCGGGTGAGACGGAGGGTCTTGACCCCCGCTTCGGCCTTGCGGATGGCGGAAGCGTCCTTGATCCAGAATTCGGTGAGATATTTCCGGTCCCGGGCAATGCGGCTTAAAAGGGTCTTATCCTTTCCCGCAAGTTTTTCCGCCTCGGCAAGGAAGGAAAGAAGCCGCTTTTCCGCGCCGGGGACCAGAAGGCAGTTGGCATAGCGTTTGCCGCCGCCGTACATGGCGTGTCCGGGAATGCTTTCCCAGAGTTCCCGGCGGAAGGCGTGATATTTCTTCATGGGTCCGGCCGCCTTGCCGTAGTAGAGCGTATAGACGGACTCCAGCTCCTTTTCCACGTCCAGATCGGCGTTCCACATGAGTTTGGAAAGAAGATAGTAGAACTGCCAGTTGCTGTCGGGAATGGGAAGCGCCTTGTTGGTGCAGTCCTCCAAAAAGGAGACCAGGCCCTGATCCCTGTAGAACTTCATATCTTTTCCCAGCGTGTATTCGAAGGGGCAGTAGGGGCTCTGGGAGTAGGCGTAGTAGTCGAAGATCCCCATCTGGGGGCAGAGCTTCTTCCAGGCGAAAAAAAGTTCCCGGAAATGCTTGTTGCACTCCGCCTTTTCATCCGCCATGGAGTGGACATAGCATCTCTGGTGGGGGCAGAAGGTATTGAGGAGACGTTTGTCGAACTTCAGCGGGATCGTGGGCAGTTCCCGGTAGTCGGAGTAGCTCAGAAAGTTCATGACGGCTTCCGGGGCTTTCGCGTACACTTCTTCGGAGATCTCCTTCACGAAACGGTTGGCATAGTTGGAAAGGGAGAATTTCCCGTCTTTGTCCGTGCCGTATTTGCGGCAGTTTTCACATTCGCACCAGCCGTTGGTGGAGTCGTGAAAGTTGAGGGTGAAGGTGCATCCGTAGGCGACGTAGCGCACGATGCAGTCGGCGACTCTTTTGCGCACGTCCGGATGGGTGAGACACCTCTGGGAACGCTCCTGACAGACCCTTTTCCCCTTCTGGAGGGGGAAATATTCCGGGTGGGTCTTGAAAAGCGCCTTGGGAACGGCGATCTCGAAGGTAAGGTGACCTCCGCCCCGGATGGGGGTGCTGCCCGTGGAGGCGTGATCCAGTCTGGCGCGGGAAAGATTGTTGTAGTTATGGTTGATCCCCCACTGATACGCCCTGCGGGTGAGCCACACTTCCATTTTCTCCATGGGCACAGGCGCAACGGAACCGGACCAGCAGCTCATGCGGCGGTATTTCAGCCACGGAGCACGGAAGTCATCGATATCGTTGAGAACGATATTTTTATTGGTCGGATAGTAGGTGCCGTCCTCGGAAGCGTGGAAAAAGCGCACCCCCAGATAGTCTTCGATGAAGGCGTATGCGCCGTAGAGCACGGCAACGGGCGTTTTCCCGGCAATGAAGATGGCCTTTCCCGTTTTCGGGGAGTCTTCGCTGATGATGCAGAAGGCGTCGGAACTTTCCGCTTCCTCCAGCTTTTTCAGGGCCTTTTCCGGGAGAAGTCTTCTGCCGTTGGCCAGGGTTACGCACATGAGTTCCACCTTGTCCAGCCCCTCGTTGCGGTAGACCCGGAAGACCGGGCCGGGCATGGTGGTGCGGGGGAGTTTTGCTTTCGAGATCTTTTCGATGGCATCCTGCAGTTCCGTCACCGCCCGGAATTCGCAGGCGGTGGGATCGGGATTGCCCTGGATCCTGCCGTTGGGTTTGCCGTCGACGACAAGATGGAATTCGGAAGCGGAAACAAGAAGAGAGGCGGAGAGGGCGAGAAGGAGGGAAAGAACTTTTTTCTGCATGAGTTTTCCTTTGTTTCAGGGGTGAAGACGGGGAAAAGACGAAATATTCAGTTCATGATGTTGAGTTTTCTGTCGGGGTGTCCGTTGGCGGGCCAGGAGTACCAGATGAGGTACTTTCTGTAATAACCCATGTTGGCGAAGCTGGTGTGGGCGGCGCTTCCGTCGCAGAAGGCGAGATTCACCCCTTTGTTGTGCTGATAAAGGAAGGTGGTGCCGTCATAGCTGTTGGTGCAGAGCAGAAGCCCCAGCGCGGAAGGATACCGGGAGGTGGAGGGCTTGAAGAAGACCATGGTCCCGCTGGGATTCCTGGGAAGGGAGGAAGACTGCCATCCACACCCCCACTTGTCATAATATTCCGGGACTGTGGAAGGATAGTTCTTGTTGCCCACGATGGCGAAATTGGTGTCCCCCGTATAGTAGGAGCTTCCGTCGGCACGTCTGGGAATGGTCCCCGCCGCCTCCATCTGCCTTCTGGTCAGTTCGCAGATGAAATGGGTGGCTTTTTTGCTGTCATAGGGAATGGCAAGATAGCCGGTCACCCGGAAAAGCCAGACGAAGGAGGTGTTGTAGTCCGAGCCCATATACCCCACGCCGGGCATGAACCCTTTGTAATCCCCTTCGTAAAGCTGGAAGGTCATGGCGCCCTGCTTCATCTTGGAAATGCAGGCGATGCCCAAAGCGGTCGCCCTTGCCCTGTTCAGCGCGGGCAGAAGCATTCCCGCCAGAATGGCGATGATGGCGATGACCACCAGAAGTTCGATCAAAGTAAATACACGTTTTTCCGTCCTTTTCCGTTCCATTTTCCGCTCCCTTTCCGCAGATCTTCGTTTCCGAATGTACGAATATGTGGATATATATTATATCCGGAAACGCGTTTTTTTCAAGGGGGAGGGGCGTTTTTCCCGGGAAAATAGGACCGACGGATGAAGGATTCTCCCTGCCGGAGACAAAAAAGGATCCGGAAAAACCGGATCCGAAAAAGCCGTTTTCCGCTTTTTTCAGGGAAGACGCAGACAGAAGGTGTGTTCCAGAAAGAACCCCGCAAGCAGGAAGACGACGGCAAGAAGCGTGATGACGGGATAAAACTCCTTCCAGTTCACGATGACCGTCTGTTCCACGGAGGTCTTTTCCAGCTTGTCGATCTCCTTCATGGCGTTCTTCATGCCTTTTGCATCGGCGGCGTGATAGTATTTCCCTCCGGCGGAGTCGGCCATCTCTTTCAGGAGATCCTCGTCGAAGGGCTGCTGGACCCTTGCCAGCCGGGTGCCGAAAAGATCCTGCTGGACGGCATAGGAGTTGTCGCCGCCTATGCCCACGGTGTAGACCGTGACACCCACGGAATCCGCCAGTTTCGCCGCCTGAAGCGGGGTGACCTTCGCCTGGACGTTGTTCACTCCGTCGGTGAAAAGCACCACGATCCTTCTTTTGGAGTCCGAATCCTTGAGTCTCTGGGCCGCGCTGGCCACAGGGCCGGCAAGGCCCGTGCGGTCCCCGATCATTCCCACCTTGAGCTCGTCAAGGTGCGTGAGAAGGAAGGCATGATCCAGCGTGGGCGGGCAGACGGCATAGGGCTGGGGCGCAAAGGCGATCAGGCCGATGCGGTCGTTGGGGCGGGCTTCGATGAAGCTGCGGATCTCCTCCTTGGCGGTCTCCAGCCGGTTCTTGAGTCTCCCCGACGAAATGGAGCTGGCAACGGCGCTTTCGCTTGTGCCGGAAGGGGCGTCATAGACCGCCATACTGCCGGAAAGGTCGATGGCGATGATGATGTCGATCCCTTCCGTCCTTCTCCGGATCTCTTCCAGACCCTCCCGGGGCTGGGTCATTCCGAAGATCAGAAATGCCCCGCAGAGCGTGTAGAAAAAGAGAGGAAGAAATTTGCGCACGTTGAATTTTTCCTTTCCTCCCTCCGCTTCCCGGAAGGGCCGGACCGAAGAGACCTGAACGGCCCCCCCGCGTCTCTTCCATGCCGCGAAAAACAGCAGAAGAAGGGGGAGAAGCAGGAAGAGAAGATAGGGGTGCTGAAGCGTATTGATCATTTTTCCGCCTTTCCTTTTCCGGTTTTCTTTTCGGTTTCCTCCGGCACGGGAATGGTCTCCCGCACCAGATTTTCCGCCTGACGCGCCGCATCTTCCAGAAGGGCCAGATCCGCGGAAAATTTGGCGAATTTCACCAGATCGGCGGATCTCGTGAAGCCCCGCAGGAACTCCTGCTGGCCGGAGGTGAGCAGATCTTTGCGGGCGTTCAGCGCAAGGAAGAATTCATCGCTGGTAAGGTGTTCCGCCCGGATGGAAAATCTCTGTTCCATATACGCCCGGACGATGTCGGAAAGTTCCGCAACCGAAGGCTCTATTCTTGCGTCGCCCTTTCTCACCTTGCCGAGAAGGGAGGCAATGGCATTCACCGCGTGTTCCCATGGCGGGATCGTTCTTTCGCCGGTTTCCTTCCTTTTCCGCAGGAAGAAACAGAGAAGTCCGGCAAGGAGCAGCAGGAGAATCGCCCCCGCCGCAAGATAGGGGATGGCGGAAACGGTCTTTTCCGCAACGATCTTTCCCTCCGTGAGAAGGTCGGAAGAGGCCACCTTCAGGGGGAGAACGGTCATTTCCGGGACTTTCTCCTCCAGAACGATCTCCTTGCCGTCCCTGTTCCGGAAGCGGGCAACGATCGAGCCGCCTTTGCTTTTTCCGTCGGCAAACGCCAGAAGCGGATAGACGCCCTCCACCAGATCATACCCCCAGCAGCGTTTTTCCGTACGGAAATACGGGGGACTGCTTACGAGCATGTTTTCCGGAGGCGCAAGGAAGGCGTTTTCCAGCTCGTTGGTGCCCCAGGGCAGACGGTACAGCACCTTGAGGGAGAACTTTTCTCCCAGAGTCACCTTTTCCGGCACGGCAAGCGCTTTTTCCACAAGGACCTTTTCCTTGAGCGCGCCCGCCTTGTGATACGTCCAAAGCGCCAGCGCGAACGTGAGCAGAACTCCCAGAAGCAGACAGATGCCCGCAACAAGGAGGATCCGGAACAGGATCCGCTTTTTGTCTTTCTGATTCTTGTTCATGGTTCGTTTCCTCTCGAAGGTTTTGGCTTGTCAGCGGGCAAGTTTTTTCCGGGAGCGGAAGAAGCTCATCAGGGGCCTGACCAGATCCTCCCCGCACCGCACGTCGATGAGGTCCACCTTGCTTCTGCGGCAAAGCTCGCTCACCTCCCGCTCCTCTTTTTCCGCCGCGATACGGAACTTTTCGGGGTTTTTCCCCGTTGCGGAAAAGGAGAAGCTTTTCCCGCTTTCCGCGTCCAGAAGTTCCAGTCCGGGCAGAACGGGCAGGGAAAGTTCCTTTTCGTCCAGCACCCGCATGGCCACCAGATCGTGTTTCCTTGCCACGATCTTCAGCGTCTTTTCATAATCGTTCCCGTCGATGAAATCGCTGATGAGGAAGATGACCGCTCTCTTTTTCAGCACCTTGGCCAGCGTTTCCAGCGCGGAGGCGATATTGGTCCCCTTTTTCCTGCCTTCCGCGCCCAGCAGTTCCCGGATGAGACGCAGTCCGTGGGTGCGGCCGGACCGGGGCGGCAGATAGAGTTCCGTTTCCTCCGTGAAAAGGAGCAGTCCCACCTTGTCGTTGTTGCGGATGGCGCTCAAAGCCAGAAGAGCGGCCCCTTCGGTCATCTTTTCCCGCTTGGAAAGTTCGGCGCTTCCGAAAAGGCCGGATGCGGAAATATCCACGGCGAGGATGACCGTAAGTTCCCGCTCTTCGCTGTACTTTTTGATATGGGGCACATTGGTGCGGGCCGTCACGTTCCAGTCGATATCCCGGACGTCGTCGTCGAAGGTATACTCCCTCACCTCGCTGAACTCGATCCCCCGTCCCTTGAAGACGCTGTGATAGGCTCCGCCGGTAAGTTCGTCCACCATCCGTTTCGTCTTGATCTCGATCTTGCGCACCTTGGCAAGAAGTTCGCCGGTGTCTTTCATGATCTTTCTCCCTTTTTTCCGAAGTTTCCGAAAGATCCTTTAGGGTGTCTTGAGTTCGTCGAGGATCTTCTGGATCAGGGTGTCCGCACTGACGTTTTCCGCCTCCGCCTCGTAGCTCAGGATCACCCTGTGGCGCAGCACGTCGGGGGCAAGGGTCTTCACATCCTGCGGGATCACGTAGGCCCTTCCCTCCAGGAAGGCCTGCCCCTTCACCGCCAGAGCCAGCGCGATGGCGGCACGGGGGGAGGCGCCGAACTGCAGGAAGGTATCCACGAACTTGAGGTCCGCCCCGTCCTGACGGGAGGAGAGTTCCGAACGCAGGCCGGGCCTTGTGGCGCAGACGATGTCCAGAATGTATTCCAGGATCTTGTCGTCCATGTAGATCTTGTCCACCCATTTCCTCGCCTGGGTGATGTCGGATAGACTCGCGGTGGCAAGGGCCTTGAGTTCCAGTTCCGGATGGGCCATGCGTTCCACCACGGCGCGCTCCTCGGCGCGTTTGGGGTACCCGATCTTGAGTTTGAACATGAAGCGGTCCACCTGCGCTTCCGGCAGAGGATAGGTCCCCTCCTGTTCGATGGGGTTCTGGGTGGCCAGCACCAGGAAGGGCGCGGGCATCTTGAAGGTGGTCCCGGCGATGGTGGCCTGACGCTCCTGCATGCACTCCAGAAGGGCGCTCTGCACCTTGGCCGGCGCGCGGTTGATCTCGTCGGCCAGCACCAGATTGGCGAAAACGGGGCCCTGCTTCACGGAAAAGGTGTGCTCCTGCGGGTTGTAGATGTTGGTCCCCACCACGTCGGAAGGCAGAAGATCGGGGGTGAACTGGATCCGGGAGAACTTCCCGTCCAGAGTCTGGGCCAGCGTCTTTACGGAAAGAGTCTTGGCCAGCCCCGGCACGCCTTCCAGAAGAACGTGCCCGTCGGAAATGAGGGCCAGAAGAAGCCGGTCGATAAGGTACTCCTGCCCGGAAACGATCCGGGACATTTCCGTGCGGATCGCCTTTACGAAGAGAGATGCGCCGCCGATCTGAGTCTGCAGTTCCTGAAGTTCATCCTGTTTCATTTTTTATCCCTTTCTCTTGTTTGCGATGCTGCCAGAGACAGTATTTCAAAGCAAATGTTCACTCTTTTTTGTTGTTTTATTCCACTTTGTCGGCATTTTCTCCCCGGGGGAAAATCTTACCGACGTTGGAAGCGTTCACCCAGCCTTCCGCGTTGCCCGCTCTCACCCGCAGGAAATCCTGCCTCTTTTCCTGAATGCAGACCTCCTCCCCGCCCCGGAATCGGATGGAAAGACGGTCCGACTTGTTCGAGGGCAGAGAATATACGGGAATGTTTTCGTGCAGAACGATCCCGTATTTCCCGCTGTAGGAGCTGTTCATCTGGGAGAAAAAGGCGCACAGCGAGCAGAGAAGAACTATTGCCCCCGCCGCCGCGGGAATGCGGAAAAGAAGGGAGGAAAAGTTCTTTTTCAGGATCCATGCGCCCAGTCCGAGACAGAGCAGGAAGAATCCGAAACTTGCCGCAAGAAGCCACTCGTCGGGCCGCAGCTGATCCCGCAAAATGGGGAAGACATCCCCGGGCGTATTGACTTTGCCCCGTTCCGGGAGGGCAAGTTTCCTGCGCACAAGATTGAGGTTTTCCAGAACGTCCGGATCCCGGGGGGAGAAGCGCAGCGCTTTCTCATAGGCGCACAGCGCTTCCGCGTACTTGCCCTGCCGGTAGAGGGTGTTGCCCAGATCGTAGAGGACCGCGCCGGAATATTCCCCTTTTTTCAGGCGGCTCCTGTAATAGTTTTCCGCCAGAGCAAAATCGCCTCCGTCATAAGCCCTGGCTGCTTCCGCCATATTCGTGGGCGGGCAAGTATGGGAAGACATCTTCTTTTCCGCCGCTTCCGCGGAAAAACTTCCCGCAGCGAGAAGCAGGGACGACAAGCCCGCAGCAAGCAGGAAACGGATCCGGGAGAACTTTTTGAGGAAGCTCTTCTTGAATGTTTCATCCAGAGCGTTCCCCGTACCGGGCATCCATGCCGCATCGGCAAGTTTTTTCAGCATCCGGGAGAACTCCGGATCCTCCTCTTCGACCTTTTCGGCGCACTCGGCAAGATCCGCTCCGGGGGCAAGTCCGGAAAGGTCCGCAAGAACTTCCGCGACGCTTCCCCCCTGTTCCGGGAACTTTTCAGGCGGAAGCGCGGAAAGAATGTGCAGAAGTTTTTTCCGCAGGAGCGCGCCCTCTTTCCTTCTGGCGAAGAAGGGATCGTTCTCCCGGGCCTTTTTCACCAGGGAGACGCACTGGGCGATCAGCAGGAAAAGGATCCCGGAAATGACCAGCACAAGAACGGAGAAAAGATGATTTTTCCACAGCGGGAGCGCAAGTGTGCTTCCTGCCTCCTTTTTGAGGTAAAGGACATCGTCCGCGTGCTCCCGTTCCTGTTTGAGCTCCTCCCCGGGGACGGAGGAAGCAGCGGAAGAAGAGGGCGTTTTCCCTTCCACGACCACGCTGGCCTGCTCCCGGGGGATGAGGCGGGTCCCCTTTTCCACGGAAATGCTTCTGGAGAAACGGACAAAGCGGTATTTGCCCGTTTCCGGATCCAGAATCGCCAGAGGAGGAAGAAATACATTATCCTTTTTTGCCTCCATCTGGGAGGTGGGGATGAGTACGTACCGGATCTCCGCAAAGGATGAGCCTTTTTCCACTTCCGGCGGATAGACGCGGAAGTTTTCCAGCGTGAGACGGGGGGCCTTGAGGAAATCCAGGGAACCGCTTCCGGTGAAGCGGATCTTGAGATTGACGGGCTCCCCGGTTTTGTACGGGCCGGGGGAAAGAGAGACTTCCCCCTTCCAGTTTCCCGTAAGTCCCGTGAAAAACGCCTCCTTTTCCGTCAGCGGAGGCTGGGGAAGGATAGTTACAAGCGTGCTTGCGGGGAGATTGCGCTCGATGCGTTTCGACTGGCTGAAAAAGGAGCCGAAGAAATCGTCGTCATCGAAAAATCCTCCGGAGCGGCGGCGGGCACTCCCCTGATCGTCCGGGACCACCAGAAGGGCCGGAAGAAGGGAGCTGATCTTCATTTCGCCGGGGGCTATGGGGGTGAATTTCGTGCGGAACACGTAACAGTCATAGGGCCTGCCTCCCACCTTTCTCAGGTAGGTGGCCACGGGTTCGAAGTGGGAGTTTTCCTGATTGCGTTTGCCGTAATCGTGGAAAACGGCGCTGTTGTTCTCCCCGAACTTGATCTGCGGGTACGCCAGCGGCCTGCCGGAAAGGCCTCTCAGGATGTAGAGATCGATCCTCAGCGGGATCTCCTCGCCCACATAGAAGCTTTTCTTCTTTCCGGGAATGACCGCGTCGGAAAAGAAGGCGTCCTCCAGAGCGATCCCTTCCCTGCCCCGGCTCCGGGCTGTTCCGGATGCGTCTTCCCTGTTTCTCTCCTCCGCGGAGCGCATACGGGGTTCATCCGCCTGAAAGACGATCTCCTTTTCCGCGCAGGAAGCTCCGTTGAGCAGTTTCTCCAGCGGAATGACATACTCTCCCTTTTTCGTCACCACGAAGGGGATGTGGTTCTCGTAGGTGGAGCTCATTTTCCCGTTGATGATGCTGACCTGGGAGGAGGTGCGCACGGAATGGGCGATCCAGCGCAGATTTTTGACGGAGGGGAGATTCCCGATATCCGGTTTTCTGTCCCTCATGCGGAGGACAAGATAGGCGGGTTCGTTCACCGTAACGGTTTCCGGAAGAAGGAAGACTTCCGCCGACCCTTCCGCCCCCCGCAGGAAAAGGGGGACGAGGGCGAAAAACGCGAGAGCAAAAAGGCAAGCTCTTTTTCCCGCAATGGGCATGGGCAGATTTTTCATATTCATTTTATGCTCCGTATGTTGCTTGTTGATTTTCGGCGTCGGTATTTACCAGTCCTTTTCCACTTTCTTCAGCTTCTGGAGCTGCATCATGCGCGCTTTCATGGCGTCCTTGAGATCCTTTTCGTCCTTGACCATGAGTTCCAGAAGCCCTTCGGCCTGTTTCCGGTCGTAATCGCGCTTTTCTTCGGCGGGAGAGGCTTTTTTGCGCTCCTTCTTCGGATCCTCCCCCCCCTGAGGCCGGGGAGCAGGGGCGGCCTGAGGCTGATCCTTTTTCCCGTCCTGACCGTTCCGGTCCTTGCCGTCCTTCCCGTTCTCACGGTTTTTGTCCTTCTTCGGATCCTTGGAATTTTTGTCGTCCCCGGAGTTTTTGCCGTTTCCGTTCCCAAGAGCCTTCACGGCCTCCTTGAGGTGCTCCTCGGCCTTTTTGCCGTCGCCCTTTTGCTGGGCCTCCTGCGCCTTTTTCAGCTCCTCCTGCGCTTTCTGCGCCTGCTGTTCCATCTGTTTCTGGCCCAGCTCGTTTGCGGCCTTCTTCAGTTCGCCGGCATCGTTTTTCGCCTGAGCAGTCTGCGCCTGTGCGTCATTCTGCTGTTGCTGATCCTGTTTTCGCTGATCCTGCTTTTGATCCTGTTGTTTCTGATCCTGCTTCTGCTGATCTTGTTTCTGCTGTTTCTGATCTTGTTTCTGCTGGTCCTGTTTCTGCTGTTTCTGATCTTGCTTTTGATCCTGCTTCTGCTGGTCTTGTTTCTGCTGTTTCTGATCCTGCTTCTGCTGATCCTTGTTCTGCTGTTGCTGTTTGTTCAGCGCTTTCTGCGTGTTCTTCCGGGCCTGCTGCTGTTTCTTCAGGAGCTCTTCGATCTGTTTTTGGAGCTTTTCCGCCTCCCGTTTTTCGTTCAGCAGGATCTGCTGGTTCACGGCGGCTTTCTCCCTTGTGGCGCCCAGAAGTCCGTATTTGTACAGTTCCTGTATGGCCTCGGTCCTGCGGATGGCTTCCTTGATCTTTTCCAATGCTTTCTGCAGATCCTGCTTCTGCAGAAGAGCCCTGCTCTGTGCCGCATCCTGCCGCATGGCAGTGTGACGGATGACGCCCAGATTGAGGCTGGCTCCGGACCGGATCTTTTCCTTGTCGGAGGCGCTGTTGATGGCCAGAAAGTAGAGTTTTTCCGCCTTGGCAAGATCCTTTTCCTCGAAATGGGCTTTGCGGGCGGCATCATAAAGAACGTAGGGATCTTTGCTTTCCGGGAGGGCAGCGCTTTCCTGTTTCCTCACCTGTTCCGCGGGAAGGGGAAGGGCCTGCTGAAGGCCCTGTCCCTGTGCCGGAAGAGAAAGCTGCTGCGCCGGGGCAGTCCCGTTTTCCTGCGCAAAAAGTCCTTCACCCGAACCGGCAAACAGGAGACAAGCGGAAAGCAGAAGAATTTTTGCGGCGCTTTTCCTTCTTCCTTCCGGAATGAGGAAGAAAAGAAAGAGGAAAAAGAGGGCCGCGGAAAGGGGATAGAGAGGCCGCTCGATGGGACGGTACTGCTTGCCGCTCTCCCGCACGTAGCGGTCCAGGGAGCGGATCCGGTTTTCCAGCTGGGCAAGACCCGTGGAAGTGGTGCTGGAACGCACATAGATCCCTCCGGTCCTCGCCGCAAGGTGGCTCAGCTGCTTTTCATTGAGTCTGCTGTTGACGATATTGCCTTTTTCGTCCCGCAGTGTCTTCAAGTTCCCCTTTTCGTCGGGGATCTGGATGATGGCGGGCTCGGAAGGATCGCCTATCCCGGCAATGAACAGCGGGATCTTGCGGCGGATGGCCTCCTCCAGCACCCGGGAGCTCTGCCCGGTGAGCTCGTCGCCGTCGGTGATGAGGATGATCGCAAGATGGGAACTTTCCGCGGCCTTGAAGGCGGCCAGCGCCGTTTTCAGGGCTTCCTCGATATTGGTCCCGCCCACGGGGATGGAGGC
Organism: Lentisphaeria bacterium; assembly: GCA_017613255.1. Classification (GTDB taxonomy): domain Bacteria; phylum Verrucomicrobiota; class Lentisphaeria; order Victivallales; family UBA1829; genus RGIG5327. The sequence continues at coordinate 2,538 of JAGAEF010000178.1, read as the reverse complement.
GGTGGAAAGATCGTCCACATTCTGCAGGAAACTCGTCTTGTCCATGGTCATGGGGCATTCCAGAAAGGCCCTGCCCGCAAAGGCGATGAGCCCGAACCGGTCCCCGGGATTGAGCTTGACCAGCTCCCGCACCAGATATTTGGCGTGTTCCAGCCTGCTGGGGCGCACATCCTGCGCCAGCATGCTCTTGGAAACGTCGAAAACGATAAGAAGATCCCTTCCTTCACCCGCATAGGGCATGATCCGGTTCCCCCAGAAGGGGCGGCTTGCGGCAAGGAAGAGAAAAAGCAGGACGAGAAGGAGACAAATCATGCGCCAGAACCGGGCGGACGGGGAGAGCGTGACGAAGGAGGGATCCTCCGCACGTTTCCCCAGATAGAGGGAGAGCAGTCTTTTTCTCCGTTTCCATGCCGCGAAAAAAAGAATGACGAAAATGGGCACGATCCAGAAAAGGTGCCAAAGGATTTCTCCGTTGAGAAGAGCCATGATGATTCCCTCCGTTTTGATTTGATTTCCCGGTCGCTTTCCGGTCGCGGTGTTTTTTTTGACAACCCGCTTTGACAGAGAAAATCTTCATTTGTTCTGTCCCGAAAGAATCTTTTTTTTCTTTCGTCAGAACTTTTTCAGAAGGATTCCCTCTCTTCGGCCCACGTGCGCATATCCTTTTCCAGCGCGGAACGCTTTCTGGGATCCATGACCGTTTTGGCGAAAAGCGTGAAATACCCTTCCAGAGCCTCCTTGAGAAGCTGGAGGAAGGCGATGCGCTCTTCGAACTTGCTTTGCAGCTCCATCTCCTCCCCTTCGGGCAGAGTAAGTCCCGTCATGGTGAAAAGATCCGCATCGAAGGTGAAGTTCCACCTGTCGGAACCTTCCCGCACCAGAGTGAGTTTCGCCTTCTTGAGCTTTTTCCCTACGGAAAGGGCGGCCTTGGCCTCCGCGGAGATCTGGGGACACCCTTTTTTCAGCACGCTTTCGCTGGCGCCCTTGGCCTCGTCGGCGGAAAAGGCCAGCGTGAGAGGGCCTTCGATCATGACGTTGTAGGTGAGCCCTCCCAGAGAAAGTCTCCCTTCCGCGGTTTCCGAGTGATACCAGAGCCAGGTGAGGAAATCCCGTCCGGGGGCGGGTTCACCGTCGTCCCTGCTGCTGAAGGAGAGGGCAGGCAGATCCGTTTCGGAGGCGGAAAGACACCTTGTCATGAGTTCCGCCACGCTTACGGGCACGGGTTCCACGCCCGTATCCTTGAGGAATTCCGCGGCGATCTGGTCGTAGGCGCGCAGGGAGGCGCTTCCTATATAAAGAACGCCGTTGTTCCGGTCCGCCGCAATGGGGATGGCGGAGATGGAAGGGGGCATTTTCCGCAGATTCTTTTCGATGGCGTCCTCCTTGATGCGGTTGCGTTCCGCCTTGGGGACCGTAAGTGTATCGTTGGCCTGCATGTAGGCAAGCTCCTCCCTGCGGCAGATGGCCCGCAGCAGGGGGGCGGGCAGTTTCCGTTCCGCCTTCCGCAGATTCACATAAAGGTGTCCCCCGCAGATGGAGGTCACGTCATTGATCTGGTTTTCCAGCAGATGCCGGCCGCTGACCCAGCCCACCTGAGGATCCTTTTCCACATCGTCCAGTTTGCCCGCCGTGTGTTTGGCAAGTCTTTCCAGCAGGTCGTCGGGGAGTTTTTCGTTGAGTGTGCACATCATGAGAGAGATGCTTCCGCTTTCGAAGGGCATGGTTCCTCCTTTTCCTTATGTTTTCTCTTCGGTTTTCCGTTTCCGGCGCAGTTGCAGGCGTTCCTGCAAGATCGGTAATCTATCACACAAGAAAATTTTTTCAAGGGGGACAAGAAAAATCTTTTCTGCGGATCCGGCAAAGAGGTTCCGGCAAAGGTGTGACAGGAAAAGAGGTGTGACGGTCCGGGTGTGTCATTTTGGCACAGTGAGACGGAGCTTTTCCGGAAAATGGGAAACTTCCGGAAAAAACCGTGGAAGGAAAATTTGCCGTATCCCCCTTGTATTTCAACAGATTCAAAGCGGGCGCTCCGGAAGTTGGCATGGCCTTTGCTTTCCTTATGGCGTCAGCAGCAAAGAAAAAAACCTGAAAACGAAAGGAACTTGCTATGGGAAAAATCATCGGAATCGACCTGGGCACCACCAACAGCTGCATGGCTGTGATGGAAGGCAGTACCTTCAAGATCATCCCCAATGCGGAAGGGGCCAATACCACGCCCTCCGTGGTGGCTTTCACCAAGACCGGAGAACGCATCGTCGGACAGACCGCCAAACGGCAGGCTGTCACCAACCCCAAGAACACCATCTTCTCCATCAAGCGTTTCATGGGGCGCAAATACAGTGAAGTGGCCGACGAACTCTCCCGGATCCCCTATGAGGTAGTGGAAGGCAAGAACGGAGACGCCTACATCAAGGTGGGGGACAAGACCTACTCTCCGCAGGAGATCTCCGCCATGATCCTGCAGAAACTCAAAACGGATGCGGAAGCGTATCTGGGAGAGAAAGTCACGGAAGCGGTCATCACCGTTCCCGCCTACTT
>JAGAEF010000177.1 GCA_017613255.1 Lentisphaeria bacterium | reverse complement strand
GCTTGGCAACAGGTTTTGCAACGGGTTTCGCCGGAGCTTTGGCAGGTACTTTCGCAGGGGCCTTGACAGGCGTCGGTTTCGTCGCAGGTTTCGTTACGGACTTGGCCGCAGGCTTGGCAACAGGTTTTGCCACGGGTTTCGCCGGAGCTTTGGCCGGTACTTTCGCAGGAGCCTTGGCAGCGGGTTTCGCCGGAGCTTTGGCGGGCGCGGGCTTGGCCGCAACTTTCGCCGGGGCCTTGGCAACGGGTTTTTCCGCCTTTTTCGCAACGGTTTTCCCCGCCTTGACAGGGGGAGCCGGATTCCGGAGAGGCGCCTTTGCCGCTTTCGGCGGATCAGCGGAATGCGCCCGCTTCACAGGGGCCGGTTTCGGCGGGATCCCTGCTCTCTTCTCTTCGGGGGCTTGCTTTCCACTTTTGCTTTTGGCGGCGGCAGCTGTCACTTGTTTCTTCAAGATGGCTCTCCTTGTGTTCGTTGTCATCTTTTCGGTCCTCCCGACGGGCGGAACCCGCAAGGGAAACGGAAAGAGGCATTTGACTTTTCCCCTTTCAGCGGCTATGTTAAAGACCGCCGGAAGTTTTTCAGGCAGCGTTCCGGGGAACAGTACCTCGAAACGTTACTTGGACGTATATTATATCATAAAATGAGAAAATTTCAAGGGGACAACGTTATTTTTTGCAAAAAAACTTTGCTTTCCCTGCTTTCTTCCCTGATTCCGGAGCCGCAGGAGGGAAAGGAGGAGGCGTATCCCCTTGCCTTCGCCCCTGTGGACGGAGACCTGATCGCCCTGTTCGTTCTGGGGATACTTTTCCGTCTGAAAAAGGAGAAGTCCTCCCGGGGGATCTTTCTGGAAGTCCCCAGTTTCGCGCTGGCGGACCGGACGAAAAACGCCCTGGAGATCTGGGCAAAGGCGCTGGATTGCCCTCTGGACTGCGCAATCCTGCCCGACGGGATCTCCTGCGGGAAAAGTCTGGCGGAAGCGGAGATCCCCAGATCCACGATCCTGAACCGGATCCTCCACGACCCCCCGGATGTTCTCCTTGCCTCCTCCGGAGCGCTCCTTTCCCCCGCCCCCCTGCCCGAAAGGATGGAGGAGACCAGTTTCACCGTGACGACGGGCATGACGTTGAATATGGAAGAGTTCCTCCGCACTCTGGTCAAGATGGACTTCGACGACGAACCGGAGGTTTCCATCCGGGGGGAGTTCGCCAAACGGGGCGGCATCGTGGACGTGTTCTCTCCCGCGGAAAAAGAGCCCGTGCGCATGGAGTTCTGGGGAGACACCCTGGATTCCATGCGGTACTTTTCCCCGGAAACCCAGCTGACCACGAAAGAGGCAAAGGAGTACCGCATCGTCCTGCGTTCCGGCTCGGCGCCCGGGGAGTCGAAGGAGAATACGGGGGATCTTTCCGACTATCTGGCCCTCTGGAAACCCTGTACGGTCTGCGCCTTTCCTTCCGCCTGCGGGGAGATGCTTGCCAAATTCTTTTCCCCGGAGGATGTGCGGAAATGGAAGCTCCTTTCGGAACGGGGCGTTCTCAAAAATGCCGTTCTCCTTCTGGACGAAGTGGAGTCCGCCGCCTTCCCCCATGTTCTGCCCAGTCCGGTCCACCCCTCTTCCAAGCACATTCTGAGCATGATCCCGGAAGGCGCGGAAGAGAACGCCGCGGAACTGGTAAGCCAGATCAGCGCAAACCTGATCCGGCAGCTTCGAGAAAGTTCCTGCCGCGTCTTTCTCTGCGGCGGGACGGAAAACGATCTTGCCTCCCTGCGGGAATGGGTCCATTCGACCTTGCCGGAGGCGGAAAAAGATCTTGGGAGCGTGCTCCTGCCCCTGCCCTGCGGGATCTTTGCGCCGGAACAGCATTTCGTCCTCTTCACCCAGCAGGAACTCTTCGCCTCCGTGCGGAGACTGTCCAATACGAAAGTCCTCCCCATGCGGGAAAGCGAAAAGTTCCGGGAGATGGTGACGGATACGGAGGACGAGATCGCCGGCGGGGAGCTGGAGGAGGGGGATTACGCCGTCCACATCAACTACGGGATCTGCCTCTACCACGGCCTCAAGCTCATGGAGGACAAGAACACCACCTATGAAGCTCTGGAACTGGAGTTCGACGACGATACCATCATCCACGTCCCCGTCTCCCAGGCCCACTGCGTCACAAGGTACATAGGCTCCACCAAAGGCGGGGTCCGCCTGAGCAAGATCGGCACCTCCCGCTGGAACAAGCTGAAGATCGAAGCGGCCTCCTCCGTGCGGCTCCTTGCCATGGATATGCTCAAACTGCACGCCTCCAGGTGCGCCGCCCCCGGCACGGCCTTCCCGCCGGACGATCTGCAGCAGCAGCTTTTCGAAAAAGCCTTTCCCTATACGGAAACGCCCGACCAGCTGAAGGCGGCGCAGGAGATCAAGAGCGATATGGAGGACAACCGCCCCATGGACCGGCTCCTCTGCGGGGACGTGGGATACGGCAAGACGGAAGTGGCCATGCGGGCCGTGTTCAAGTGCGTCATGTCCGGCAGACAGGCCGCAGTACTTGTCCCCACCACGGTTCTCGCCCAGCAGCACTTCTACAACTTTCTGGACCGTTTCGCCTCCTATCCGGTCCTCATCGACACCCTCAGCCGCTTCAAGACCCCCGCCCAGCAGGAGGAAACGCTGCGGAAGACCGCGGAAGGAAAGGTGGATATCCTGATCGGGACCCACCGGCTTCTGCAGAACGACGTCCAGTTCAAAAATCTGGGACTGGTGGTGGTGGACGAGGAGCAGAGGTTCGGCGTCATCCACAAGGAAAAACTCAAGCAGCTGCGGGCCACCGTGGACGTGCTGACCATGACCGCCACCCCCATTCCCCGCACCCTCTACTTTTCCATGTCCGGCATGCGGGACTTGAGCACCATCATGAGCCCTCCCGTGCGCCGTCTCCCCGTGCAGACCATCGTCTGTCAGGACGAGGACGCCGTGCTGAAAAGCGCCATTGCCCGGGAGTTGCAGAGATCCGGACAGGTGTACTACCTCTACAACCGGGTGAGGACCATCGAACAGGCGGCGCTGAGGATCCGGCAGCTTGTCCCGGAAGCGAAAGTGGAAGTGGGCCACGGCCAGATGGACGAGCAGGAGCTGGAGGAGGTCATGAGCCGCTTCATCGAAGGGAAGACCGATGTGCTTGTCTGCACCACCATCATCGAGTCGGGCATCGACGTTCCCAACGCCAACACCATTCTCATCGACCGGGCCGACCGGCTGGGACTTGCCGAACTCTACCAGCTGCGGGGAAGAGTGGGAAGATGGAACCGGCAGGCCTACGCCTTCCTTCTTCTTCCCAAAAGCATGATCCTGACCGGAAGCGCCAAGGAGCGCATTGCCGCCATCAGGAAGTACACCCATCTGGGATCCGGCCTCAAGCTGGCATTGCGGGATCTGGAGATCCGGGGAGCGGGCAACATCCTGGGCGCGGAACAGAGCGGACACATCAACGCCATCGGCTTTCATCTCTACTGCCAGCTCCTGAAAATGGTCACCAGCAGGATGCAGGGGATCAAGGTGAAAGAGCGGAGGGACTGCGAACTTTTCATCGATTTCGTGGACTATTCGGTGAAGACCTCCCCGGGGAGAGTGGCCGCGGCATTTCCGGCGGAATACATCAATTCCGAGCGGATCCGGCTGGACTTCTACAGAAGGACCGCCCTTGCGGAGGATCAGGAGAGCGTGGACGCGTTGAGAAACGAGCTTGCCGACCGTTTCGGGAAACTCCCGCAGGAGGCGGAAAATCTCCTGCTCTGCGCGGAGATCCGGGTGCTGGGCATTTCCGAAAAGATCGACTCCATCTCCTGCACGGACAACAAGGTCCTTATGCAGAAAGGTCCCTCCGTCGTCCGCATCAAAGGGCGTCTGCCCGTTCTTCCCGAAGGGCTGGAGCCGGAAACGAGACTCCGGTTCCTGAAAGTCATCCTTCAGCGGGACTTGAAGGGGATCAGCCTCCGGGAGACTCTTGCGCAGGAACCCCCCGGAAACAAAGAAAAATGAAGATTTTTGAAGAACGGACCTTGAAATCCCGGCCCGGAGGTGTATAGTAAAGTATTCGCGAGTTCAACAAACAAAATCGGGAGTGAATATCATGGCTGCAAAAGTTGATGCCGGAAAATGTGTCGGATGTGAAACCTGCGTGGGCGCCTGCCCCGTGGAAGCGATCAAAATGGTTGACGGGAAAGCCAAAGTCGACGAGAGCGTTTGCGTGGAATGCGGCGCCTGCGCCGGCGAGTGCCCTCAGGAAGCCATCAAAATCTGACTGAAATATCGTCATCAAGCCGGGATTCCGGCTTTTTGCGGGTGTAGCTCAGTGGCAGAGCTCCAGCTTCCCAAGCTGATTATGAGGGTTCGATTCCCTTCACCCGCTCCATTTTCCGCCCGGTTCCGCCGGGCTTTTTTTATGGAAACACGCATTCGCGCAAAATTTCTTCCGCGTGTTCTTTCACGGCAGAAATTTTCGGATCTGCGGCACGAACAGGAAGCAGGGGCGGAAGACCTTCTTCTTCGCCTTTGCCGGAGATAAAAATGGAAAAAGAAAACGTGCCTCCTTATGAAGTAAGGATCACCCCGGACCATACGGACGGCCTCTATGCCGCGGGGGAAAAAGCCCTGTTCCGGATCGAGTATTTCCGCAACGGGAAACCCTGTCCCGGGCAAAAGCTGGAAGCCTTCTTCCACCATCTGGACTATCCGAAAAGGCGGAAAAACCTCGTTCCCTTCCTCTCTTCCCGAAAGGCGAAAACCCTTTCCGTGGAACTGGAAGAGCCCGGTTCCACCGTTCTGGAAGTCTATCCTCTGGGAAAGACAGGCAGGCCCCTGCGCCGCCGAAACGGTGCGGGAAGGAGTCAGTATGTCTTTTTTTCCTGCGGAGTAATCGCCTCCCCGGAAAAGTGTCTCCCCGCAATGGAGGAACCTTCCGATTTCCAACGCTTCTGGGACGAAGGGAAAAAAGAGCTGGCAAAGGTCCCCGTGAAGGTGCTGGAAAAGGTGCCCGTGGAGCTCCCGGAGGAAAGAAAGGGAAAGTTCCTTGCCTGGGATATGAAGGTCTCCTGTGCGGGCCCCAGACCGGTTTCCGGCTATCTGGTCATGCCTTCCGACGTGGCCTCGGGCAAAAGAAAGGCCCCCGTCATCGTCTCCTATCACGGCGGCGGAGTGCGCAGCGCCGTCCTCACCTTTCAGGAAAACGCCATTACCTTCGACGTGAACGCCCACGGCATCCCCAACGGAAAAGAGACTTCCTTCTACCGCGGGCTTTCCCAAAACGAACTCTATGACTACATCCACAGGGGCGTGGAATCCAGGGAAACCTTCTATTTCCGATATATGTACTTGCGGGTCCTCCGGGCGCAGGAATTCGTCCGGACCCTCCCGGAGTGGAACGGAAAGGACCTCATCCTTTCCGGCGGCAGTCAGGGCGGAGGCCAGACGCTGGTGGGCGCGGGACTGGATCCATACGTGACGCTGGCCCACGCCTGGGTGCCGGCGCTGTGCAATCTCAATCATTATGACGGAAAACACTCCGACTCCTGGCCGTGCCCCTATTACTACTGCGAAAAGAAAGGGATGGACTGGAACAAGGTTTCTGAATGCGTCCGCTATTTCGACGCGGTGAATTTCGCCCGCAGGATCCGCTGCGAGATCTTTCTGGCTACGGGCCTTCTGGACGGCACCTGCCCTCCCGGAAACGTTTTCGCCGCCTACAACGTGATCCCCTCCCCGAAAAAGACCATATATACCTACCCGGACAAGGGGCATCTTCTGGCAAGCAATCCGCACTTCCCCGCAAGGCTCGCGGAAGTCCTTGCCCATGCGGCCCGCAGAGGATAACGGACCCTCGGCAAAGAATTTCTTTCTCAAGTTGCTTTTTCGTTTTCCCGGAGTATAGTATAGGAAGAAACGCCGAAAACGACCGTTCAAGAGAAAAGAGGAGTAAAGTTATGGAAAAGATCCGAGTGACCATCTGGAACGAATTCCGCCACGAAAAACAGAACAGCGCCATTGCCGCCATCTATCCGGAAGGGATCCACAAAGCCATTGCCAAGGGGATCGCCGCAGACGATCTGGAGATCCGCTGCGCCACGCTGGACGAACCCGAACACGGGCTCACCGACGAGGTGATCGCCTCCACCGACGTGCTTCTCTGGTGGGGACACGCCGCACACCGGGAGGTGCGGGACGACATCGTGGCAAAGGTCCACAAGCGCGTTCTGGAAGGCATGGGGCTCATCGTCCTGCACTCCGGACACTTTTCCAAGATCTTCAAGGCCGTGACCGGGTGCAGCTGCTCCCTCAAATGGCGGGAACAGGGGGAATGGGAAAGACTCTGGAACATCGATCCCACCCATCCCATCACCCGGGGGATCGGGGAGTATTTCCAGATCCCCCATGAGGAAATGTACGGAGAGAGATTCGATATCCCTTCCGACAGCAAGATCCTTTTCCTCAGCAATTTCGAAGGCGGCAACGTGTTCCGCAGCGGCATAACGCTGGAACGGGGCTACGGAAAGATCTTCTACTTCCAGCCGGGGCATGAAAGCTACCCCATCTACTATCAGAAGGAGATCCTCCAGATCATCGGGAACGCCGTCCGCTGGGCCCGTCCGGTCTTCTTCCGGGAAATGCAGGCACCCAATACGCCCGCATTGGACGAGATCCGCTCCAAATGCGACGCCCCCACCACCGGAATCGTGCAGAACGTGGACGGCTCGGCAAAGAAGTAAGGATTTCCCACAGCATCCCCGGGGGAGTTTTTCGAAAAAAAACATCTTCCCCCGGGATTTTTCTTTTTGCGCGGTTGAAAAAAACATGCGCGACTGTATGTTATAGGAGACAGAAAACGATCCACGGAAGAGACGGAGAGGAGCAATGAACGATCCACAGGAAATGACGCGGGAAAAGAATTTGCGGAACTTGGAGGAACAGTGCAGGAAGGCGAGAAAGAGCGCCCTGCTTCTGGGCTGCGCTTCTTCCGAAGAAAAGAACCGCTGGCTTTCCGCCATGGCGGACGCGCTGGAAAAGAACATGGGAAGCATTCTTGACGCCAACGCTTCCGATATGAAAAAGGGAGAAGAAAAGAACCTTTCCTCCGCCATGCTGGACCGGCTCCGCCTGGATGAAAAGAGGATCAAAGCCATGGCGGACGCGCTGCGGCATGTGGTCACCCTTCCCGATCCCGTGGGGGAGGAATTGAGTTCGTACAAAAGAGAGGACGGCCTCCTCATCCGGAAGGTTTCCGTGCCCATAGGGGTCATCGGGTTCATTTACGAATCCCGGCCCAACGTCACCTCGGACGCCGCCTCCCTCTGCCTGAAATCCGGCAACGCCGTGATCCTGCGGGGCGGTTCGGAAGCTTTCTCCTCCAACTGCGCCATAGCGGATGCGATCATTGCCGCCGCGGAAAAGGCGGGGATGCCGGAAGGGGCGCTCTCCCTCATAAGGGATACCTCCCACGAAACGGTGAACGCGCTTTTGAAGATGGACCGCTATGTCAACCTCATCATCCCCCGGGGCGGAGAAAAACTTATCCGCACGGTGGTGAAAGAGTCCGCCATTCCCGTCATCAAGCACTACAAGGGGGTGTGTCACCTCTATGTGGACAAGGCCGCCGACATCCCCATGGCGCTCTCCATTCTGGGAAACGGCAAGTTCCAGCGTCCGGGGGTATGCAACGCGCTGGAAACGGTCCTGATCCACGAGGAGATCGCAGGG
>JAGAEF010000176.1 GCA_017613255.1 Lentisphaeria bacterium | reverse complement strand
GGGAGAGAAAATCCCATCTTATGACGCCGTTGCCGTTGCCGGGAGTCTCCCGGACGGGACGGACCCGGAGTTCTACACCCAGTGGGCGGATCTTGCGCTGAAAAACGGGAAACTTCTTTTCATCGACGCCGTCAAGGGGATCAAAAACGCTCTTGCCCTTCCGGGGAGAAAGGTCCTGAAGATCAACAAGGAGGAGCTTTTGTCCCTTTCCGGGGAAAAGGAGACGCTTTCCGGCATGGAAACCCTTTTGAAAGAATATGCGCTTGAGCTGCTTGCCGTGACAGACGGACCTTCCGACGCCTTCTTGTGCTCCTCTTCCGGCATACGGAAACGGTATGCTCTCCCGAAACTGGAAAAGATCGTAAGCCCGCTGGGGTGCGGAGATACGGCTTCGGCGGTCTTCTGCGCCCTCCTTCTGGAGGAGGTTCCGCCGGAAGAGTCGTTCCGCAGGGCGCTTTCCGCCGCCTGCGCCAACTGCCTGTGCGCGGATGCGGCCACCATCCGGACGGAGGATATGGAAAAACTTCTGCCCCTCGTGACGATGACGGATACCGACACCGCGAATAAAGGAGGCTCTCCTGATGCTTAAATGGATGCATGTAAAGAATCTCGCCCTTGTGGCGGATGCGGAAATGGAGTTCGGAAGCTCCTTCAACGTGGTGACCGGCGAGACCGGCGCGGGAAAATCGGTCATCATGAGCGGCGTGGGGCTTCTTCTGGGAGCACGGGCAGGTAAATCCGCCATCCGCATCGGGGAAACTCGGTGCGAGGTGACGGGGGAGTTTGTTTTAAGTCCCTCCGTGAAAGAATCCCTCCGGGAACTTTTCGAAGAAGCCTGCATCCCGCTTCCGGAGGACGGGCTTCTTCTGGTGCGCCGGGTCATCCTTCCTTCCAGCTCCCGGAACATGGTCAACGAGTCTCCGGTGACTCTCCAGACGCTTAAGAAGATCGGAAGCTTCCTTGCCGACGGCAACTCCGCCCACGAAAGCCGCCGCTTGTTCGAGCCTGCCGTGCAGAGAGCCATGGTGGACCGTTTCGGCGGACACGTTTCCGCGCTGGAGGCGGTTTCTTCCGCCTGGAAAGAACTTGCCGAAATCCGGAAGGAGATAGAGGATTTTTCCTCTTCTCTCCCTTCCGCCGAGGAGCATTTCCGGCTGAAACGGGATGCCGAAGAGATCGCGGCAGCCGACGTGAAAAGCGGGGAGGACGCTTCTTTGGAGGAAAAACACCTCCTTGCCTCCAACGCCAAACATATCGTGGAGACGGCCCTGTCCTGCGCCGATGCCCTGTCCGAAAGCGACGACAGCATTGCCGACCGTCTGGGGCAGATCCGCAGATCCCTTTCCGAGCTGGAAAAGTTCGATCCCGTCCACGCTTCCCGGTTCCTTGCCTCTCTGGAGGAGATCTCCGCGCTGGTCAACGACCTTTCCGCAACTTTGTCCTCCCACGCCGACAGCGTGGAAATGGACGAGGGCGAGTTCCGCGCCATGGAGGAGCGTCTGGGCGTGCTGCAGACCCTGAAGCGCCGGTACGGGCCCACGCTGGAGGATGTGCTTGCCCATTATGAGGAAATTGCGGGAAAGATCGACGCCTACGAAAACGCGGAAACGCGGAGAACGGAACTGGCCCGGAAAGAGAAAGAAAAGGAAACCCTTTTTCTGGAAAAGTGCGCCCTTCTTTCCGCCGCAAGGAAAAAAGCCGCGGAAAAGATCGGGAAGGCCGTGGCCGACGAACTTAAGAAACTGGGCTTTCTCCGGGCCGCCTTTTCCGTGGAGATCACCCCAGCCCCCCCTTCCGCCGACGGCGCGGACAAAATCGAATTTCTTTTCAGCGACAATCCGGGAGTTCCCCCCATGCCCCTGCGGGAGGTGGCCAGCAGCGGAGAAACAAGCCGCGTGATGCTGGGGATCAAGACGGTTCTTGCGGATGCGGACAATATCCCCATTCTCATTTTCGACGAGATCGACGCCAACATCGGCGGAGAGACGGCCATCTGCGTGGGGAGGGAGATCGGGCTTCTTGCGGGAAAGAAACAGGTGCTGTGCATTTCCCATCTGCCGCAGGTGGCCTCCTTCGCGGGGACCCATTTCAAGGTGGAAAAACATTCCGACGGGAAAAAGACCCTTTCCCAGGTCACCGCCCTTGCCGGGAAAGCCAGAGTTCCGGAGATCGCCCGGATGCTGGGCGGCGGAAAGGAAGCGCTCCGGCACGCGGAAGCCATGCTGAATGCCAACAAACCCGGAAAACAGAAAGGTTGAATAATGAGTACGGAACAGGACAGTACGCTCGTTGCGCCGAAAACGGAAGAGGAGCTTCTGCTTCTGGAAACGCCGGAAGAGCCGGAAGGATTCGTTTCCTTCTGGCAGGAGACTTATGCTCTGGCTCTTTCCATGAAATGCGTGTGGCATATCCAGCGGGAGATCTGGTCGCCGGAAGAGGGGGTCCGCACCTACCTTATCCGGGCGAAGGAGTGGGACAATACGGAGATCGCCATGTGGATCAGCCGCCCGGAAAAGTCTCTGGGCGGACTGGTGGTGGGGCAGGGCTACGGCCAGCCCGCTACTCCCGGCTATTTCCCCTCCATGACGGTCTGCTTCCCCTGCATAAGGGGGCTGGGGCAGTCCCAGTGCAAGGAGATCCCCTGGGAGGTGAAACAGCACGTCCTGTACGGGATCGGATCGAAGGAGACCTACATCCTCCGGGGGGCGGTAAGCGACCTCTGGACGGCGGCAAGCGTGCTTATCGACATGTTCCCGGACACGGCGGAAAATCTCTGCTACTCGGGCGCAAGCATGGGCGGCGGGATGGGGGCATTGATGCTCCCCTGGGACAAACGGTTCCGCGCCGCGTATCTTCATGTTCCCACCTTCGGCGGCAACCCCTACCGGCTGAAGGTCCCCAGCACCGGTTCCGGGGAGGCTGTGCGCCTTTACGTTCAGGAGCACCCGGAGGCCATGCAGGTCCTTTCCTGGTTCGATGCGGCCGTTTCCGCGAAGTATCTTTCCATACCCACGGTCGTTTTGCCTGCTTTGGAAGATAAGGTAGTTGCTCCGGAAGGGCAGTTCTGCGTGGCGAACAGCATTCCTGCCCCATGTAAATATCAGTATATTCTGGATAAAGGCCATGCCCCGGGGACGGATCGGGACAAAGCGGTCATGGAGGAAGCTTCCCGGAAGCGCAATGAACTTTTCCATGCGGTTCTTTCCTGATTTTTTTTCAAAGACCCCTTGACAGAAGCGTGTTTCCGGATTATAGTTATGGGAAAATCGGGAACTGCGGCCTTTTTCCGCCGGAAAACGAACAAAACCAAAAGGAAGGAAGTGTGTGTCATGAAGAAGTTGTTGCTGTCTGCCGTATTCGCGTTGTGTTTCTGTGTCTCTTTTGCCGCGGAAAAGATCCCCTTTACCGGACTGGAAGAAGCCAATCACATTGCCGGACCCGCCGTGACGGAAAAGCTGCTGGAAGGCAAGATCGTGCTTTTCGATTACTGGGGACTGGATTGTCCTCCCTGCCGCGACTCCATGCCCAAACTGCAGGCGCTGTGGAAGAAGTACGGCCCCAAGTACCTTGTGATCATCGCTTCCGAATCCTGGGGAAGCAACCGGGAACAGATCAAGGCGTACATCAGGAGGAACGGGATCACCTTCTGCATCTATCAGGGGGCCACTTACAATAAGTTCGTTCCCCGTGGCGTGCCCCATGCCGCCCTTTTCGGCGCGGACGGGAAACTTGTGAAAATGGACCATCCCGGACGGCTTTATCAGGAAGTCGCCAAGCTGTGCGACGCGTTGAAGAAGGCGGAGACTGCGGAAAAGTAGTTTCCCTGAAGACCTTTCGAAAAAGGGATCGGATCGTTTGGTCCGGTCCTTTTTTTTTGTCGGAGAAAAGGTCCGCAGGGGCCGGGATCACGCTCCCAGCGCGCAGGCCCTGCAGGCCAGAATACAGAAGGAAATATACCCCAGATTCATGAGGAGGGAAAGAAAGGCGGCCACAAAAAGAAGCCGGTCTTTCGTTTTGACGGAACAGTAGAGCATGGCGGACGGCAGCAGGCAGAAGTAGAGCAGGACCCAGAAACGGGGGAGGGCACGCACGGACCATTCTGTCCCCTGCATTACTGCGAAGGCGACCACGAGACCGGGGATCCACAAAAGGGTGCTTCCAAGCGTGAGGAAAAGCCACATCCACTGTTTCCGGATGATCAGCAGGATAAGCACGACCAACAGCATCAGCAGACAAAATGGCAATAAAAGAAGAAGTTCCATTCCTCATTCTCCCTGCGGACTTGCTTCGGGCTCCGTTTTTTCGGGCTCCTGACTCTTGAGTTCCCCTTTTTCGTCGAACTCCAGCGCATACGGATTCTTCTTCCGCTCCACAGGTTCGAAGATCCTTGACGGCTTGATTTTCTTGAGTACTTCGACGAGTTCCAGTTCCTTCTTCCGGTCCGTGACGATGAAGTTGGAACAGATCACGAAGATCGGCGGCATTTTCGAAAAACGGATGAGAACTCTTCCGTCGTCGGGAATATAACGGATGGAACACACACAGGAGGGATCTTCCTTGCACACGGCGCCTCTGTACAGGAGGACTTTTTTGGTTATGCTTTCCGAATTGCTCAAACGCATGGGCACGCTTACGGAGACTTTCACACCCTCGATCTCGGCAAAGGTCGCCTTCCGCAGACGGCTGTTGTAGATCACGTGGCAGAAATCGTAGACCTGCGTCAAAAGCAGGAGTATGACGATCACCCAGAGGATCCGGCTTGTTTTCATGAAAACGCTTCCTTTTTCATAAGAATAGCACGTTACGAAGAAAAGTCAAGCCGGGAAAATGATGATCCCTCAGGGTTCTCTGTAAGGAGGCGCTCCCCGTTTATCCAGCGGTATGTCCCCGAACCGGGTCTTCAGCAGGTTCAGGATATGCCTTTTTTCTTCGGGGGAGGGGATCTCATAGTAAAAATAGGCGACGATCATATTGAGATTGCGGCAGCAGCCGATCTTCACTTCGGAAAACGTTTCGTTTGCGGAGAACCAGAAGGGGCCCTCCTTTGCGGCAAAGATGATATTCCGGCAGGGATAG
>JAGAEF010000175.1 GCA_017613255.1 Lentisphaeria bacterium | reverse complement strand
GATGGAATCTTCCCGGAAGAGACGGAACACCGCCTGGGTGAAACTCTGCATCCCGGAGGCCGTGTTGCGTTTGAGATTTTCCTCCAGCCCCGCGAAATCCCGTTCCACGATCATTTTCCGGACCGTTGGCGTGGCGGGCAGAAGTTCCAGCGCGGGGATCATGCCCGGAAGATGTTTTGCCGGAATCAGCCTCTGGGCGATGACCGCGTTGAGGCTCTCTCCGATATCCTCGGAAATCTGCTGACGCATGCTTTCGGGGAACATGGCCACGATGCGCTCCACCGCCTTCACGGCGTCCGCTGTATGCGCGGTGGTGAGGACAAGGTGTCCCGTCATGGCTGCGGTGACGGCGGCCTGCATGGTTTCCGTGTCCCGCATTTCGCCTATGACGATGACGTCCGGGTTTTCCCGCATGGCGCTGCGCAGGGCTTCGGAAAACATTCCTCTGGTGGGCAGTTCCCTCTGGGAGATCCGGCAGAGATCGTCGTCGAAGAGAAATTCGATGGGATCTTCCAGCGTCAGGATATGCCTGCAGGAGGTATGGTTGATGTGATTGATCAGGGCGGCAAGCGTGGTGGATTTGCCGCTCCCGGTGGAGCCGGTGATGAGGACCAGTCCCCGCCTTGCATGGCAGAGTCCTTCCATGAACTTTTCCGGAAGATTCAGCGTGCCGAAAAGGGCCTTTTCCCCCTTCTTGATGGGCCGCACCGCCATGGCGGGCCCCCTGAGCGTGGTGAAGAAGTTGATGCGGAACCGGTACTCTTCCACGGCGCAGGAACAGTCGAAACTCTGATTTTCCCGGTACTGTTTCTCCTCCTCTTCCGTAAGCACGCTTCTGCGGAATTCGTCGATTTCCTTTCCTTCCACATTTTCCCCTTCGGGATGCAATGTGCCCTGCACACGGAAGGCGGGCACCTTGCCCGAATTGAGAAAAAGGTCGGAAACTTCGTTTTTTGCGGCCAGCAAAAGCAGATCTTTGAGCATAATTATCCTTTCTCCTCTGCGGAAGATGTAGCGTTGTGCAGGATGGAAAGCCTGTTCCGGATGGAGGAACATTCATCGGGCAAATAGAGACTTTTTTCCAGTTCGCGTTCCAGGACCTTGCGGGCCTCTTCCTCCCTCTTTTCCCGGATGAGAAGGTCCGAATAGAGGAGAAGAATTTTCACATTCTCCCTGGAGGTGTTTTTGGGTCCCTCCCGGAAATACCTCCCGCACAGCGCTTCCATTTTCGGTGCGCTGGGATCGTGAAGCGTGTAGAGTTCCGCAAGAATGAAGGTGACGGCGGGATCCAGCGGGTACTTTTCCAGGCAGGCAAGGAGAAGCTCTTCCGCCTCGGAAAACCGCCTCTGTATGATAAGGTTTCTGGGCTGGGAAAGCAGCGGGGCGGGGGCTTCCAGACGCCGTCTGGGGGAGAGAAGGGAATCCGTGGCCCATTCCACCAGTCCGGGCAGATACAGCTTGATGAAGCACAGCGCCGTGGAAAAACCGGAGAGAAGGATGAGGGCAAGATAGAAGAACCGTTCCGCGGTGTGCAATGCAAGACTCATCCGGCATCCCGCCCAGACGGTGGCCCCCAGAAGGCAGAGGAAAAGGAGATGTCCCAGAATGGAGGAGAAATGCTCCGTCAGAAGAGCCAGAACGAATCTTCTCTCCTTTTTCTTTTCTTCCGAAATGCGTCCGCTCTCTTTTTCCATGATGATTTCTTCACTCCCGGTGATTCCATACAATACCAGTATTTGAGGGAATTGCAAATCTTTTCCTCATCTTTTTCCCGATTTTTTCACTCCCCGCATCCGGAAAATCTTTTTTCCTTTTTTCCATATCCGTGTTGACGAAAGCGCGGGGGCGTGTTATATTTTAAACCTCAAAACAATTTTGAACAATGAAACAAACAAAGTGAAATAAAGTCAAAACAAAGGGGAGGGCCTGTTTCCGGGCTCTTCCCGGAACCGGAGAACACTTTCTCCCGGAGGATGAAAATGAGTATTGGGAAACGTATCGGCAAAGCAGCATGCGTAACGGCAGGGATTTTCCTGTTTGCCGGAGCAGTTCTGTGCGGTCAGGAAAAAAGCAAGGCGCAGGGCGCTCCTCAGGGAAAGGCTCCCGCAAAGCCCGCCATGCCCGCCATGCCCGTTCCCACCGTCGGCGTGGCGAAGGTATTTATGGCGGAGGATGTCCTTGTTCGCCACTATGTGGGGCAGACCGTTTCCGTGGCGGTGGTGAACGTGACCCCCCGGGTTTCCGGAGAGATTTTGAAAGTCGGGTTCGAGGACGGCGCCCATGTGAAGGCCGGACAGGTTCTGTACACGCTGGACAGCGTCCAGTACGACGCCACGGTCAAGAGCTGTGAAGCCAAGATCGCCGAATGCAAAGCCAAATACGATTACGCCCTGAGCAATTTCGAGCGCAACAACGCGCTGATGAAGCAGAAGGCGGTCAGCCGGGACGCCTGGGAAAACGCCCGTTCCGCCATGGAGGGGTTCAAGGCTTCTCTGCTTGCCGCGGAAGCCGCGCTCATTTCCGCCAAGGACAATCTCAAGAACACCACCATAACCGCCCCCATCGACGGGGTCGCGGGCGTGACCAACTTTACGAAAGGAAACTATATCACGCCTTCTTCCGGGACGCTGGTCACCATCGTGCAGGTCTCCCCCATCCGTGTGCGTTTCGCCATGAGTTCCGCGGATCTTCTCACCATTTTCGAGTCGCTCAAAGACATGAAGACGAACACCACCGTGCAGGTGACTCTTGCGGACGGAACCACCCTCAAGGAGGCGGGCAAGGTGGAATTCCTCAACAACGAAGTCAACCGCAAGACCGACTCCATTCTGCTCTATGCGCGTCTTTCCAACAAGAATCTGCATCTCTATCCGGGCATGACCGTGCGCGTGACCGTTTCCAAAAATCTGCACAGGAAACTGCCTGCGGTGCTGCCCTCCGCCGTGATGCACGACGGGAAGACCGCCTATGTGTATGTGGTGGGCCCCAACAACATCCCCGTGAAGCGCGCCATCCTCCCGGGCAACAGCAACGGAAAGCGGATGCTGGTGGAAAAAGGTCTCAAGGACGGGGAAACCGTGATCGTTGCCGGGACCAACAAAGTCTTTCCCGGCGTGCCTGTGAACCCTGTGATGGAGAAGTAAGATGTTTTCAAGGATCTTTATCGAAAGACCCCGGTTCGCCATCGTCATCAGCA
Source organism: Lentisphaeria bacterium (assembly GCA_017613255.1). Lineage (GTDB taxonomy): Bacteria > Verrucomicrobiota > Lentisphaeria > Victivallales > UBA1829 > RGIG5327. The sequence continues at coordinate 5,817 of JAGAEF010000175.1, read as the reverse complement.
TTCTCATCGTGCTGTCGGGGCTGATCAGTTTGTACAAACTGCCTGTGGCGGAATACCCGGAGATCGCGCCGCCCACGCTGCATGTGGCCGCCACCTACACCGGCGCCGGCGCGGACGTGATCGCCCAGACCGTGGCCATGCCTCTGGAAGACCAGATCAACGGCGTGGACGATCTGCTCTACTTCTCCTCCACCAGCGACAACTCCGGCAATTACACCTGTCAGGTCACCTTCAAGAGCGGGACCGATACGGATATTGCCATGGTGAACTTGCAGAACGCCATCAAGCGGGCGGAACCCAAGCTGCCCACGGAAGTCATGCAGATGGGCGTCACCGTCACCAAGCGGGGCGGGGACATCCTTGCCGCCGCCTGCTTCCTCACCGACGGAAGCGTGCTGGACCTCATGCAGCTCAACAACTACGTGGACGCCAACATCAAGGATGCCCTCACCCGTCTGGAAGGGGTCTCCAACGCGGACGTCATGTCCATCAAGGAATACTCCATGCGCGTGTGGCTGGATCCCCTGCGCATGTCCGGGCTGCGCATTTCCGTGAAAGACATCATTTCCGCCATCAGTTCCCAGAACATTCAGGCGGCCTCCGGCGCCATCGGAGCGGAGGAGAGCAACAAGTACCTTTACTACAAACTCAACGTGCAGGGCCGTCTCAAGACCGCCGCCGAGTTCGAAAACATCATCCTCCGGCGGGATTCCGACGGCAGTATCGTGCGCCTCAAGGATGTGGCAAGAGTGGAAGTGGGCTGCAGTTCCTATGCGGGAACCTGTCTTTTCGGGGACAAGGAAGTCGTGGGAGTTGCCATCTACCGGACCCCGGACGCCAACGCGCTGGCCACCATGAATCTGGTGAAAAAGGAGCTCAAGAAGTGGGAAAAACTTGTTCCCAAAGGCGTGAGCTACCGGATCGCCTACGACCCCACAAGGTTCATTCAGGTCACCCTTCATGAGATCATCACCACCATCGTCATCGCCCTTCTTCTGGTGGTGCTCATCACCTGGCTTTTCCTGCAGGACTGGCGGGCCACTCTGGTGCCCTCCATTGCCATTCCCATTGCGCTGGTGGGGACCTTCACCTTCATGTACGCCCTCAACTACAGCATCAATCTGCTTACCATGTTCGGCCTCATTCTGGTCATCGGCTCCCTCTGCGACGACGCCATCGTGGTGGTGGAAAACTGTCAGGCCCTGATGCAGAGAGAGAAACTTTCCCCCAAGGAGGCCGCCATCAAGTGCATGGAACAGATCACCGGCGCCATCATCGCCACGACGCTGGTCACGGTGGCCTGCTATGCGCCTCTTGCCTTCTACGGAGGCATGGTGGGCGCCATCTACATGCAGTTCGCCGTGACCATGTGCATCTCGCTTTGCCTTTCCACGCTGGTGGCCATGACCCTGAGCCCGGCGCTCTGCTCGCTGATCCTGCGTCCGCCTGCCGAAAAGCCCTCCAAATTCTTCGCCCCCGTGAACCTTGTCATCGAAGGCGGCAGAAAATGGTATCTTTTCCTTGTGCGGATCATCGTGCGCAGGGCGTTCCTCACCATCATCCTCTTTGCCGCGGCCTGTGCGCTTCTCTACTTCCTCTTCGTGCGGATCGACAACTCCTTCCTGCCGGAAGAGGATAAAGGAGTCATTTTCGCCAACGTGGAACTGCCCGCGGGAGCCTCGATCGCCCGTACCAACAAGGTACTGGACGCCATGGAAAAGGCCGTGAGCACCATTCCCGGAGTCAAGTCCGTCCTCATCGTTTCCGGCATGAGTCTCATGTCCGGCCAGAGCGAGAACGTGGGGCTGGCCTTCATCGATCTCACGGACTGGTCGGAGCGGAAAACCCCCAATCTGCAGATCGGCGCCATCCAGCGGGCGATCCAGGCAAAGCTTTCCAAGATCACGGATGCCTCCTTCATTCTCTTCACCCCGCCCGCCATCATGGGACTGGGCATTTCCGGAGGCGTGACGGGCTACATCTGCGGGATCGGAGAAGTTCCCCCCGCGGAGCTCTCCCTGAACATGAAGCTCCTTGCAAGGGACCTCATGAGCAAGCCGGAAACGCTGTACGCCATGAGCCCCTACAATGCGGATACGCCCCAGCTCTATCTGGACATCGACCGGGAGAAGGCGGAAACGCTGGGAGTCTCCACCAGCAGCATCTACTCCACCTTGCAGACCAAACTGGCCTCCTACTACGTCAACGACTTCACCATGATGGGGAAGAACTATCAGGTGAAGATTCAGGCCACCGCCGACAACCGGGTCAGCCTCAACGACATAAGAGACATCATGATCCCCAACGACGAAGGGGAGATGGTTCCCCTTACTTCTCTGGGGAAACTCCGCTACATGGTCGGTCCCCGTCAGGTGATGCGCTTCAACAAGATGACCGCCGCTTCTCTGAACGCCAAGGCCAAACCGGGGGTCTCCTCCAGAAGGCTCATGAACATCATCGAAAAGGCGAAACTGCCCTCCAACTACCATGTGGAGTGGACCGGAATGAGTTATCAGGAACAGCAGAACGAAGGCCAGATCGTCTATCTCATGATCCTGGCGCTCACCTTTGCCTACCTCTTCCTGGTCGCCCAGTATGAAAGCTGGACGATCCCCGTGCCGGTCATGCTTTCCGTCTGCTTTGCCGTGCTGGGGGCCCTGATCGGGCTTCTCGTCATGAAAGAGACCATGAGCATCTACGCCCAGCTGGGGCTGGTCATGCTTATCGGGCTTGCCGCGAAGAACGCCATCCTCATGGTGGAATTTTCCAAGCAGGAACGGGAGAAGGGAGTGCCGGTCTTCGAAGCGGCGGTGAACGGGGCGGAACTGCGTTTCCGCGCGGTGATGATGACGGCCTGGAGCTTCCTCTTCGGCGTGTTCCCGCTGGTGATCGCCACGGGAGCGGGTTCCGGAAGCCGCCGGTCCATCGGGATCACCACCTTCTCCGGGATCCTCTGCACCACCTTCGTGGGGATCGTCTTCACGCCGGCACTGTATGCCCTCTTCCAGAGATTTCGGGAGTTCGTGAAGAAGAAATTCCACATGAAGCTTTCCGTTCCGGAGGATGCCAAATAAGATCCCGCGGAAAGATCGAAAATAAGGGGCGGACCTTTCGGGGGTGCGCCCCTTTTTCTTTCGGGAACGTCACTCTATGGGAGTGAGGACAAAGTTCCGCAGGAGAAATTCGGGAAGATAGGAAAGTTTCGCCTGTTTCAGTCCGGGGAGCCCCAGATCCTGTTCCCGGTTGAGGAGGAGGCATTTTCCCTGCAGAAGTTTTGCCAGCTCGTTGTTGGCGAACTGGGCCGCCCCTTTGTACTGGGGAAGGGATTTTTCCAGAGTCTCCGTCCAGATCGTTTCCGTAATGGGAGCGGCCGCGGCAAAGGCGAGGACTTTGTCGCCTTCCTCCACAAGGACGCCCGTAAGTCCCGCGTAACGGAAGGCGCCTTCCATGTTTTGCAAAGCGGACTTTTCTCCGGCAAGGTCGTGACTTTCCTCCCCGTGAAAAGCGTACCACTCCTCCGCAAGGGCTTTTGCTTTGGAATAGTTGGACCGATCCAGAAGAACGCTTTTCGCCTCCGGATGGGCGCGGCGGAACTGGTGGATGAGATTGCGTTTTTTGGAAAGGACGCTTCCGGGGAGAAGGGCAAGTTTTTCCACCTCATAGATATATTCCGCCGTATCCTCGCTTCCCGGTTCGATCCGGAAAAATTCCGGAAAGGCAGGATCGTTTTCCAGGGTATCTTTTCTCACCTGATAGAACTTTCCGCTTCTGCCCGTTTTTTTCATGGCGGAGGCAACGGAAAAAAGTTCCTTTGCGGAGGGTTCGTTCTTTTTCTCCCTGTCCACGGTGAAGATCATGAGATCCGCCTGCGAAAACCAGATATAGAGGCGGTCCTGCCAGAACTGGACTTTTGTCTGACAGAAATCCTTCCACGTATACAAATTGGCAAGGGCGAATTCACAGCTCTGCTCCATGGAGCGCAGCAGGGCGAAGCGCAGTTTCTCCAGGTCGCATTCTGCCAGGGGGATGAATTTTTCCGGGGAAAAGGGCGGGAACGATGGAATGAAACTCATTCTCCGCACCCCGGAAAGCGGTAGGACGTGTGCCCTTCCATTTTCTTTCCGCCGCATTTTTCATAGAATTTTTCCGTGCCGGGAACCCCCACGCACAGGATCCAGGAGATGCCCTTTTCCGCGAGAAAGCCGGAAAGCAGCCGGACCAGCGCTTCTCCGATCCCCCGTTTCCGGTAGGAAGGGTGGACGAGGAGGTCCAGAAGGAAGGCGTCTCCCATGCCGTCGGAGATCGCCCGGAAAAAGCCCAGGAGCTTCCCCGTGGCCGTCTCCTTTGCGCTCACGGCGGCAAAGGAGGAACGGAACATTTTCCGGATCGTATCCGTTGTTTCGTTTCCGTCCAGAAAGTCGGTGGTCCGATAGAGTTCGAGCGCCTGTTCCGGGTCTATATTTTTGCTCAGGGAAAAGGTGACTCCTTCCACTTTTTCCCCGTATTTCTTCAAAAGCGATTTCCGAAGCATGATCTTTCTCCTGAAAAAGGTGTTCATTGACTTTATCACGAAAAACGCGTTTGTCAAGCCCGAAAGAAAACCTTTCCGAAGAAAAAAACTCCCCTGCCGCGGGAGACACGACAGGGGAGAAGTATTTCGTTTGCGGGTGATCTTACAGCGCAAGAAGCTGATCTGTCACCTTTTCGGCAAGAGCCGCATCCGGGAGGACCAGATCCGGCAGACGGGAGAAGGGGATCATTTCCACGGTGAAGGGGCCTTTGTAGCCGATCTTGGAGAGTTCCGCAAAGAGGGCCTTGTAGTCCACGACGCCTTTGGTGAGGTCGTCGCCGAACCCGTGAAGGCCTCCGGCGCAGTCGGATTCCTCGAAATTCTTGAGATGGACCGCCTTGATCCTGTCCCCGAGAATTTCCGGGTAATCCTGCGGACGCCCGTTGAGACAGGCGTTGCCCGCGTCGAAATAGATCCCCACGAACTTGCTGTCGGCTTCCTCCAGAAAGAATTTCCACTCCAGGGGGGAGAGCAGGAAACGGTTCCACACGTTTTCCAGCGCGATATTGATTCCCAGTTTCTCCGCAACGGGGATGAGTCTCTTCAAAGAGGCCTGCGCGTTTTCCCACACTTGCCTGTAGGGAATGACGGGCCGGGAGGGATCCCATGCCACTCTCGTTGCGCCGGGAACCACGAGAATCGTTTCCGCGCCGATCCATTTGGCGATCTGCAAATACTTTTCCGTAAAGGCAATGGCGTTTTCCCGCTCTTCTTTGGTCGCCCCGCCTATGTTGCAGTTCCAGCCTCCGCCGGAAGCAAGGGTGCGGAGCCCCACGTTTTTGCTTTTCGCGTAGGAGGCGATCTTTTCGCACTCTTCCTTCGTGATGTCGATGGGAAGAACATCCCCCACGGTAAGTTCGATGCCGTCCAGACCTTTTTTCGCGGCGAAATCCACGAACTCATAAGGTGTCTTCTGCGCGTCGAACCCGCCGAATACCCAGTAATTCAGTGCCTTGTACATTTTTACTCCTTCTTTGAACTGTATTCGTCCTTCTCCTGGACGATTTTGTGTCAGTTGGCGGAACCTTTCCGCTTGAAATTGAACCCCCATACGGCATTCTGCGGCTTCACCGTGACGGGAGGCGGGACCGCTTCCGGGGTCAGCTGTTGGGACAGCCTGCTGATGATTTCCGTGATCTCCGTTCCGGTTTCCGGCACGAATTTGGCGGTGGAGGCTTCATAGCCGCCGCCCGTCTTCGGATCGAAGGCGTCAGGGGAGGGAATGTAACTTCTCCCTACGGAAAGCT
>JAGAEF010000174.1 GCA_017613255.1 Lentisphaeria bacterium | reverse complement strand
TCGTCGAACTCATAAAAGAACGCGTGCTGAAACACCTTCACGGGCCCGGTGAATCCCCGCACTTCCGCGTACCGGAAGGGAACGAAGGGCGCCGGCGTGGGCTTTCCGTAATTTTTTCCGCCTACAAAGAGCCTGCGGGTCATGCACATGGTGATGCGGTTCATTCCGGGCTGAAGAGGAAAGATCTGTTCCTGATAGATCCGCCACCCGCCGGGCTTCTCCTCGAGCCTGCCCTCCGCGTTCAAGTCTTCTCCCACCGCCAAAATAATCTCCTGCACCCGGGACGCTTCCGCTTCGACTTCCAGCACGGCATAATAGTTCTTCCCGAAATCGAAAAACCGATCTTCCCCGAACTGCACGGTCCTTACCGGAGCAAAACATTCTTCCGTTCTTTTCATATTCTTTCCTCCTCGAACTTCAGCGCTTTTCCGCGCCCAGACGGACAAGGTCGTATCGGAGATAACTTTCCACGGCCTCCCGGACCACCTCGTAATGGTCGCCGTAACTCAAACTCACATGATGGGGGAAGCCGTAACGGAGCAGGCTCACCATCTTCTCCTGCAGATGATCGAATTCGGCGATGCCGCCGCACCCGAAAAAGTCCGCGGGAAGCTGTTCTTCCAGAAAACGGCCATTGTCCAGGAAAAAGGAGAGTTTCCCCTGCCTCGTATAGCCGCCCGCGCAGGTGAAGACGCCGGGCTTCATTCTTCCCTCGTTGCAGCCGAAGCCGTTGCCCTTCCCCATCACCCTTGCGAACATGGGGTGATCCACGATCCTGCCCTTTTTCTGCATGAGGCAGCCCGCCGTGGGGCCGCAATGGAACAGGATGCAGGCGTTTTCGTTGTCTCCAAAATTGTTGTTCCAGTCCAGACAGGCGGAGGGGGCATCGGCGGCCAGAGAAAGCATGCGCATGGCCAGAGCGTTCACCGTATCCACTTCGCAGTTGGCCGCGATCCCTTTGTTGTTCAGGAAAGAGAGCACGGCGCAGGGGGAGAAGCGGAACTCCTGTTCGATCTCGGTCCAGCAGCGGAGAGTGATGAGGTCAAGTCCATAGTCGTCGATCATGTCCAGAATCACCTTCGTAAATCCCGCGGTGCGTTTCAGCGCCTCTTCCGAACCCCTGGGCCAGGCGGCGTAACTGCGGAACTGTTCGCAGAGTTCCTTGACGGTCTTGTCGGTGCTTTTGAGTTCCCGGACACGCCGGAAGACTTCGGAAAGATCGAAGGCTTCATTGCTGATCCCGTACTGTTCCAGCGCGGTCTCGTCGAACCGGACCGTCTTGAAGGGCGTACAGCGCGCCCCTATGGAGCCGCACCGGACGCGCTTCATCCCCTTGACGATCCTGCATACGGCGGAGAAATCCTTCAGATTCCGGTCGAAGGCGGCAGAAGAAGGCGCCACGGTGTGAGGCGGAAATACGGTACAGGGGATCCCTGTCTGGCGGAAGAGATTCACGGCGCTGATCTTCCCGCAGAAGGCGTCCCGCCGGAAACGCATGCTCATGCGGTCCAGCTCGTCGGGATAGGCCTGAAACAAAATGGGAACACGGGCATCCCTCAAAGCGGTGAACGTGCTCCCTTCGTCTCCGAAATTGGGGAAGACGGCCACCACCCCATCGAATTTTCCCCGGTTCTTTTCCAGAAATTCGGCGTAAAGGAGCCCTTCCTTCTCATCCGCCACGGGAAAGGCTTTGAGACAGCCGATCCCGTTTTTCTTCAATGCGGCGGAAACTTCCGCAATGGCCTCCTCCACGATCTCCTGCGCAAAGGTCGTCCGGTTGGAAACGAACAGGGCAAAGGTCAACTTCTTCCGGGAATTTGTATTCCGGACTGCGCTCATGAAAATCTCCTTTCAGGATGAAATATCCTCTGTTGTTCACTTGTACCCGTCACGGGGTATGGAAAAGGGTTCCCCCCTAATATAGCCCCGCAACAGGGATTTTCAAGCAATGTACGGCAATGGATGGAGAAATTCCGTACCGGGGAAAAGGCTCCGCCTTGCAGAAGAATTTGTTTTCAAAAAAGCATTGCGGAAGTTCCGAGGCGGGAAATTTTCCGCTTTTTCGTTTTACCCCCTTGACTTTTCGGAAAAGGACGGGTATGTTATGGTTATCTAAACGTTTAGAATGAAAGCGGAATTCAGGAACCGTTCATGAACAGGAAAGTAACCATTTGCGACATAGCCCGGGCCGCGGGCGTTTCCGCCTGCAGCGTCTCCTGGGTGCTCCGGAACCACCCCCGCAGCAAGGGGCTGAACGAGAATACGAAACAGCGCATTCTGGAGGCCGCCTCCCATCTGGGCTACGTCCAGAATCTTCTGGCCGCAGCCACCCGCACCGGACAGGTCAACACCATCGCCCTGATCGGCAATTTTCTCAAGATCCAGTCCTTTCATCCCAGCAGTCAGATCATTGCCGGGATCATGACGGAATCCTCCGCAAGGCACTTCGGAGTGAAGATCTTCGATGAAAACACGCTGGAGCTCTCCTTCCGTCAGATCGCGGAAAACCGGATCGACAAGGTCATCTCCCTGAGCGTGGATCCTCTCCTCCGGGAAAAAACCGCGATCCTCGCGGAAATGTTGGGAACCCGTCTCATCTTCTGTTACGAACACGGAAACGGAAAGTACCCCGCCGTCAATACGGACAACCGGGAAATGAGCGCAAAAGGCGTGCATTATCTTGCCCGGCACGGGCACACCCGGATCGGTCTGCTCTGCGTGCCGCACCTTACCTTTCACGCAAAAGACCGCCATGCCGGGTATCTGCAGGGCATGGAAGAGTGCAATCTGAAGGTCGATCCCGCCTGGGTCAGCTGTTCCGGAGAGGACGAAAAAAAGATACAAAGCATCCTTTCTCTGCCGAAAAGACGGCGTCCCACCGCCTTCATGGCCCACTCGGACCTCATTGCCGCCTGCGCCCAGCGGGCGGCGTGGAAAATGGGGCTGCGCATTCCGGAAGAGCTTTCCGTCATCGGGATCGGGGATACGGAAGTGGCCCGGGGCGCCATCGTCCCCATCACCACCTTCCGGGAAGGCTATCCTGCCACGGGAAAAATGCTGGTCCGTCTGGTGCTGGGGGAAAAGCCGGAACTCGTTCCCGACGAATACAACGTTTACCGAACCCATGCGGAACTCATTGAACGGGAATCCGTTTTCCCCATAAAAAAAGCAGGAGACACTGCATAATATGGAAAGCACGATCAAGATCACCACGCTGGGCACTTCCCACGGGAGTCCCACAAAAGAGCGGTTCCACACCTCCACGCTAATGGAATTTCCGGGAACGGGGGGGATTCTTGCGGACGCGGGCACTCCCGTTCTGGCTCTTCTGATCCGCAAGGGTTTTCCCCTTGCCGACCTGAAGGCCGTCTTCATCACCCACATGCACGAGGATCATTTCGGCGGACTTCCGGACATATTGAAACAGTGGATCAAAACCATGCCCCGGGAAAAACGCCTCACCATCTGCCTGCCGGAGCCGGAAGCAATGGAAACGATATTCGCCTTCACGGAACTCGCCCACCGGGAGATCTGCCGGGATATGTTCGAGATCCGGTCGACGAACGGAAAAATGCCCATCGACTTTCCCGCCCTTTCCGTGTGCGGTATCCCCACGGACCACTTCAGCAATGAAAATCTGCACTGTCCCAGCAGTGCGCTGCTCTTCCGGAACGGGGGGAAGAAGATCCTCTATACAGGCGACCTCGCAAAAGATTTTCATGACTTCCCTTCCGGAACGGAAGCGGATATGGTCTTTTGCGAACTCACCCATTATTCGCTGGAACAGGCCCTGAAGGTTCTGAAAAAGGAAAAGTTCGGCAAACTCGTATTCACCCACATAGGCAACGCGTGGCACGGACGGGAAGCTGAAGAAAAGTTCCGCAGAATGGTCTCGGTTCTGCCTTATCCGGCAGTAATCGCCCATGACGGCAATGAATTCGAATTGTGCGACAGCATGAACCCATAAAACAGTACAAGGAAACTCCCATGAAAAAGCTTTTCCTCCTCTGCGTCTGCTTGCTTACCGCCTCCCTCCTTCCGCTTCAGGCAAAGGAACTGGTCCTTGCGGGAAAAACCGTTGCTCCGGCGACCATTTTCATTCCCAAAGAGCCCTCCCCCGTGATCCGCCACGCGGCGCCGAACTCCCCGGCCCGCTCCTCCCCCGGGGATAAAAAAATATAAAAATTAGCTTTATCTAATTTGATTTTTCTTCCGGAAGGTGTATATTATACTCGAAAAATACAAAAGGCCTTCCCCTTCGGGGCAAGGTCTTTTCCCGGTCCGAAAAGTTAGCCGTATCTAATCCAGAAGGGGGCCGGGGAGGGAAAAAAAGGGTCATTCAACAAAAGAAATACACGTCAGAAAACATACGGAAAATATAACAGAAGAAAGGAAACAAATGAGCAAGAAAAGCTGTTCCTGTTCGTGCTGCGGCAGCGGAAAAGAACCCCATGCGGAGTACACAATCTCTTCCGACGGAACCTTCTCCCTTGCGGAACTGCCCGTGGGGGCGGCGGCCACGGTGGTGAAAATCCTTCCCCAATCCCGGGGAAGAAAGAAATTTGCGGATGTGGGACTTGTCCCGGGGGCGGAACTTCTTCTGGAAGCGCAGGCGCCCTTCGGCGGACTGCTCCGCGTCAAGGTGCTGGATTCCAGCATGGCCCTGCACAAGGGCGATGCGGAAGGGATCATTCTCAAACAAAACTGAATATAAAGCAAGTAAAAAATGAAAAAGTTCAAAGTAGCCCTTACCGGAAACCCCAACTGCGGCAAAACCTGTATTTTCAACGCCCTCACCGGAGCCAGACAGCACGTGGGCAACTATCCCGGCGTGACCGTGGAAAGCAAAAGCGGACACTTCACCCTCAACGATATGGAGATCGAACTCATCGATCTGCCCGGCGTCTACTCTCTCTCCTCCTCCTCCCCGGAAGAGGAGGTGGTCTTCGAGGAACTGACGAAAAAGGGGATCGATCTTATCGTCAACGTCATCGACTCCACCATCCCCCAGCGTTCTCTCTACCTCACCACCCAGCTGGCGGAACTGCATATTCCCATGCTGCTGGCCTTCAACATGAGCGACGACGCCAAAAAGAAGGGTTTCGACTTCAACATCTCCAAGCTGGAAAAATATTTCGGCTCCCCCATCGTCCAGACCGTGGGATGCCGGGCCCACGGCGTGCGGCCTCTTCTGCGGAGACTTTCCAGCACGCTTACGGAACTGGAGGATCACGGAGTTCCCATGCTCACCTACGGGCAGGATATCGACGACGCCATCGAAGCGGTGGCGGAAAAGATCGAAAAGCTCCAGCTGAAAAAGTATGAACACATCCCGCCCCGCTTTTTCGCCATCAAACTGCTGGAGCACGACAGCTGCGTCATGAAGCTTCCCGAATTCAAGCCCGTGCTGGATGCGGCGGAAGAGGAGATCAAACACCTGTGGAACAAGCATGCCATCGACGCGGATACCTTCATGGCAGACCGCCGTTACGCCATGCTTGCGGGCGCCTGCCGGGACACCATCACCTTTACGCAGGAAAAACGCCGGGAGATCTCCGACAAGATCGACGTGGTGCTGACCAACAAGTATCTGGGGCTTCCCATCTTCCTTGCGATCATGTATCTCACTTTCTGGTTCACCTTCACGCTTGCGGAGCCTCTCATGGGGTATATCGAAGATCTTTTTGGCTGGATCTCCGACCTCATCAAATCCTTCTGGGCGCCGGAAAGTCTGCCCGTTCTGCGGCATCTGGTGACCGACGGGATCATCGGCGGCGTGGGAGGAGTACTGGTGTTTCTCCCCAACATCCTCTTCCTTTTCTTCGCCATCGCCATTCTGGAGGACTCCGGATATATGGCCAGAGCCGCCTTCATCATGGACGGGATCATGCGCAGATTCAAACTGCAGGGCCGTTCCTTCGTTCCTCTGGTGCTGGGCTTCGGCTGTACCGTGCCCGCCATCATGGCGACCCGCACCATCGAGTCGGAACGGGACAGGAATGTGACGATCCTCGTTCTCCCCCTGATGAGCTGCGGAGCGCGTCTCCCCATCTATGCCCTCATCATCCCGGCGTTTTTCGCGGCGAAATATCAGGCCACGGTCATGTGGATCATCTACATCATAGGCGTCGTCATCGCCCTCATTGCCGCCAGACTCCTGAAATCCACCCTGTTCAAGGGGGAGGGAGAGGTCTGTCTTATGGAACTTCCGCCCTACCGGCTCCCCACGCTGAAAAGCCTCATGCTCCATATGTGGGACCGGGGAAGAATGTATCTGCAGAAGGCGGGAACCATCATTCTCGCCACAAGCGTGATCCTCTATATCTGCAACACCTATCCGCAGAAAAAGGAGTTTTCCGTCAATTACGACGCACAGACTTCCCAGCTGAAAAGCGAGGCGGAAAAACTCCTTTCTCCGGCGTTCTTCACCAAGCTGGAGAAAAGCAAACTCTTAAGCGAAAAAGCCAAAAAGGAACTTGAAGAGGAAAAGATCCTCACTTCTGCCGTTCTGGAGGAGCTTGGCAATCTGGAAAAAGAGAAGAAGTTCCTCCCCTCCCCCGCGGAAAAACTCCTTATGGAAAAGGCGGAAGAGCTGAATGAAAAGATCACCAAGCTGGAGAACACCAAAAAGGCGGAAGCCATCGAATACACCGTTTCCGGAAGGGTGGGAAAATTCCTTGCGGTCTTCTTCCGGCCGACGGGCTTCGACTGGAAGATCTGCACGGCGACCATCGGCGCGCTGGCGGCAAAGGAGGTCTTCGTCTCCCAGCTGGGGATCCTCTACGCGGAAGGGGAAGCGGACGAAGAGAGCGTGCCGCTGCGCAAACAGCTGAGGGAACACTACTCGCCGCTTCAGGGGTTCTGCGTGATGCTCTTCTGTCTGCTCACCATCCCCTGTCTGGCCACCATAGCCGTCATGAAGCGGGAAATGAACTCCTGGAAGATGGCCGTTTCCGCCGCAATGGGCTTTTTCCTGCTCGCCTACATCGCTACTACCATCGTCTTCCAGCTGGGGACGATCCTCAGGATCGGTACGAAGATCGCAGGCTTGTAAGAACGATATTCCCCGAAAAGCAAAGGGCTCCCCGGCACAGGAGAGCCCTTTTTTTACGGCAGGAAAGATTTTACCGGAAAAGGAGCATTCCGTCCTTTTCCAGAAAGAGGACCATTTCCAGAAAGACCTCCTCCTTTACGGTATAGCCGGAGAGGCGGAGAAGCCGGAAGAGTTCCCCGAGAGTATATTTCCCGTTCATGAAGTAAAAGAGTCTCGTAAGCCAGAGGGAAGCGCACCAGCCGTGGACCTCCGGAAGAAGTTTTTCGGGGACTTTGGAAGGATCGGGCATGTACTTTTCCGTGGCGAAACACCCCCGCACGGTTTTGCAGGGAACGCGGGAAGCATAGGCTCCCAGAAAGGCCGTGGAACAGGAAAATTCCCTCTTTTCCAGCCCGTCATACTCTTTTTCCAGCGCCTTTTTCCCCTTTTCAAGTCTTTCCCGGACGGAGGAACGCTCCTCCGAAGAAGAGTACCGCACCAGCCGGAAGAGGGACTCAAGAGCCGCGAAGGACTCTTCCAGCACCCGTTCCCGTTTCTCCGGGGCGGCCTGGAAAAGTCTCCTGCGGCAGTCCTGCTCCACCTTGTCGGCAAGAAGACAGGCGGTTTTCCCGTCCGCATTGCACAGCGTCATCAAATACTCTTCCAGCATGGCATAGGAGTTTTCCAGATCGGTCCTGCGGAGCCGATCGGGGGTGTCGGAGGATTTGTGGTAGTCGGGTTCCGCCGTGATCATAAGGAAATTGGTGTAGGGGACCCCGCCGCTGGCAGGCTCGCAGAAAAGATTGTCCATGGAGGAAAAGTCCTCCTGATCCTGCCGCACCTTGTATGAGTGCTTTTCCACGATGGAATTCATGAGAATATCCGCAAAGGTGGGATTGAAGGGACGGGAGCCGCCGGTGCGCACCACCTTGTCCAGAGATTTTCCCACCATATCCACATCCACGCCGGCAAGCATCTTTTCCGTGTCGAGGAGCTCTTTGCCGCAGTTGAGGAGCGCCTGCATGCTTCGAACCTCGAAACAGCAGTAGAAGCGGAAGCTGCGTTTGGGAACGATCCCCTTTTCCTTCATCCGCCGCAGAATGGCAAGCACGGTCATGGGGCCGGAGGCGTTGTCGTTGGCGCCGTACTCGAACAGGTGTCCGCCTGCGGCAACTTCCTCTTCGCTTTCCCCCCTGTATACGCCGGTGATGAAAGGAATGAAGCCCTTGTCGTGCACAAGGGTCTTCACATCGGCGTGCAGCAGGATCTTTTCCCCGTTCTCCAGGCGTTTCCGGAAGGATTCCCCCTGCGCCGGAGTAATGGAAAAACCGAACATATCCCCTTCTTTGGCCCAGTGGGGCATGGCGAAATTCAGCCACTGGCAGGCGTCGCGCAAATATTCATACCCTTTTTCGTGCAGATAACTCCCGCCCAGCACGCTGGAGATCACCCCCACAGCCCCCTGCTCCAGCCAGCGCAGGTTCTGGAGCATACTGGGGAATTTCCGGTCGTTGAGGACGATCTTTCCGGCAAGATCCTCTTCCTCCGGCAGGGCAAGGAAGGCTTTTTTGTCCGCCGGACGGCTGTAGAGCATGAGGGAACAGGGTTCCTCCGTATATCTGCGGAAGATCTTTTCCTCTCCGCCGGGGAGGATTTCCGAGAGGGTCGCTTCCTCCACATCCCAGGAAACGGGCATCATCCAGCCCCCGTAAGAGGTCCTGCCGTCGGCAGGGAATTTGAAGGTGACCACCTCCTCCAGTCCGGCTTCCCGCAGGAGCTTTTCCACTCTTCTGCAGGTCTCCTCCGTCGAACGGGACGTGAAGAAACGGTCGCTTTCGTGAAGAAAGGAAATATCGGAAATGATTCGATCGATGATTTTTGCGTCCACTTTTTCCTCCTGACGTCATGAAAAAATACCGGCTCCGCAGGAAACGGAACCGGTATACTATACTTCCTTTTTGCGGTTTTTACAACAGAAAAAGCCTTATTTGGCCTCTTCATCCATGGGGAGCACGAAGAAATTGTCTATGCAGGCTTCCCCGTTGGCGTGCACGCCGATCCCCAGAACTTCCCTGGCGTCCTTCTTCTGATAATCCACCTTGTAGTGGGTCCACTTGTCCGTGAGCTCGACTTTCAGGGGATATTCGGAAGCGATATGCCTGCCGGAATCTCCTTTGGGCGTGCGGGTGTAGCGGTAAACGCAGACCCACAGCGAGCCCTTGCCTTTGGCGTCCAGCACGAAACGGAACTTGGACTGCTTCCCCTTGTGCAGCTGATAGAAACGGCATTTCTTCAGGTGCATGTAGTTGTCGTTGGGCCGTTCGGGGTGCTGTTCCACGGCAAAGTATCCGCTGGTGCCGGCGTCATGCCACGCATAGGGGAAGACGAGGTCCTTGATGACCACCATGTTCTTCGGATCCTTGTAAGGTTTTTTCTTGTAGGTTTCGCTGAAATGGCCGTTCTTCCAGTAGCGGGTGTCGATCTCCGACTTCATGCCGCCCGCCACCGCGCGTCTCGCGGCAAAGGAGACGGGAAGGAAGGCTTCCACGTTGCTGCCCGCGCCCGCGGCAATGGAGGAGGATTCGTTGGGCTTGACCCCTTCCACTACCCGGTACCGCTGGAAGTTCACCAGCCAGGTGTGGCCGGGGAAGCACTTGAGGCCCAGAGAAGAGGCGGGGATGCGCATTTCCACCAGCCAGCGGTCGTCAAGGACCTTCACCTTGTACTCCGCTTCCGTGCTGAATTTCGTATTCAGCGGACTGCCCGCGGCGCCTTTGGCGTCCAGAAGATCGCCCAGATGGTTGAAGATCATCTGCACGTAGCCCTTGTTCATGTCCGGGTGATTGATGAAGACTTCCGCGCTGTTGCCCTCCCAGATGGGTCTGCCGTTCTTCACTTCGGAGATCATCTTGCCGGGGGCGGGCTCCATCATCTCCATGGCGATATAGAGATTGTCCAGATCATGGACGATCCTCACGAAGGTCTGGCAGGAGGCGTCGGTGGTGCTGTTGATCTTGAAAGAGGTGACGATATCGGCGTTCTTCCAGTCCTTTTCGTCCAGGATTCCATCGATCCTGATCTCTCCTTCTCTGGGGTAGGCCTTGAGTTCCCGGAAGTTCTTGAGATAGATCTCCCGCTCCTTTTCCCAGAGATTCCTGAAGAATTCCTTGTCCTTGAGGACGTGCCGGAGAGCGCGCTTGTCCGGATCCTCCGCGGCGGCCTTTTCCGCTCTGGCAAGGCACTCCTTGAGCTTCTGGTGCACGCCCGCGCCGGAAAGGCATCTGCCTATGGGGGCTCTGTGGCCGTGTCCGAAACAGCCGGGGGTGGTGGAAGCGGCCTTGATGAGGGTCTCACGGAACTCCCTCATGCCGTTTTCCCACGCCTTGCCGAAGAAGAGACTGTTGGCCTCTTCCAGGATCTTGTCCGGATCCTGCGTGATGTCCCACTGGAGGACGGCGGCCATGTACATGGTCTGCCACATGGCGCGCCAGCACTGACTGGTCATTCTCCCTTTGTAGCGGGGGCCGTAGATCCCGTCGGGAGGAGGCATGGAGGGCGTGGTCCCCTTCATGCCCAGAGAGTAATAGACTTTCAGGTGGTTGGCGTAGGATTTTTCCACCGGGTGGAAGGTGTTCCCGCTTTCGCTGATCTCTTCCCAGGTGGTCACGTTTTTGCTCTTCTTCGTCCAGTCCTTGTAATACTGGAAGAAGGTTTTGTTGACGGGGCACTCCGGATCGTCCAGATTGTGCCGGTAGCAGATCCGGTTGTAGGAGAGCATCACGTCCAGCTCGGGATCGGGGGTCACCCCCAGAGGCACGCTCTGGAAGTTCTGGTAGCCGTAGCCCACCAGCGGGACCTTGTCTCCCATGAGTTTTCTTGCCTCCGCCACCACCGCGTTGGTGAATTTCCAGTAGCGGGTGGAGATGTGTCCCACTTTCGTTTCCCGGGGATCCGCCTGCGCCTTGCAGTTGTCGCATTCGCACCAGGAGGTGTTGTCGTTGTTCACGAAAATGTATCTTCCGCCCTTCTTGTCCATGCCGGTCTTGCGGATGTGCTTCACGAGATTTTCGGCAATGATTTTGATATTGTCCTTGTTGGAGGTGCAGGGCTGGTAGCGCTGGCCTTCCAGAAAGCGGCGCTTGCCGGCAATGAGGGGAAAGCGTTCCGGGTGTTCTTCGAACATCTTCTTATAGTCTTCCGCCCATTTCTTCTTGTCCGTGGCGGTCATCACGCCGTTGTGGAGCCGGGTGAAGCAGTGCCACCCTTCCTGAATGACCACGGCGCGCTTGGCGTGGAAGGCGGCGATCCCGTCCTTTTCCCGGTTGACGAGACTGCTCCAGCCTTCCAGACGCAGATTGTTGCGCAGCATCCAGTCCCTTGTGGCGAAGGAGGGACAATCCGCGTTGGCGCTGTGGAAGTGCATCCTGCGGATGGGAAAACTGGGATTGGAGACCTTCTTCCCCTCCTCCGTGACCGCAATATCCGGCATTTTTCTGAAGTATTCGCCGTCCTCTCCGGGGAACAGCCAGCGGATCTTCCCGTACTTTTTCAGCACTTCGTAGGCTCCGTAGATCAATCCGATGGGGGCTTTCGCCTGGATCTTCAGGCCCGCGTCGGAAGAATCCAGAGCGAACCCTTCCTCCTGAATGGCCTTGTCCTTCACCAGTTCCAGGGTGACGGGATAAAGCCCCGCTACGGCGCTTTCCCCGATGGAAGGACCTTTCCCTCCGGCGATCTTGCCCAGATAGAGGGAAAGTTCCTCCGCCGCGTGACGGGCGGCGGGATCATCGGACTTGAGGACGATGCAGCTCACTGCCTTGCCGTCCTTCATGAGGAATTTTTCTTTTGCTCCCGCCGGAAGGACCGACGCGAAGAGGAGCAGGAACACCGCTCCGGCCGTGAAAACCTTTTTCATTGCTTCTCCTTTTGTTTTGTTGGGTTATTGAAAAAAAGTTTTGGAACACGAATCGTCATTTTGCCGTGAAGGCATCTCCTTTGCAGGGATAGCAGGAGTTATAAGCGTAAACTTGAGTTTACGCCCCAATGATGAATGATGAGAGATGAAAGATGAAACCTTGTTCATGTCCTGTTTCCTTTCTGCAGTTCTCTGCGCATTTTGAGTTGAGTTGCCCTTGATATTCGAATCAATACAGCCGGAATAAATACTGTCAAATTGCCGTTAGTTTTCTTTTCCTCATTCCTCATTCATCTTTCATCTTTCATCTTTCATCTTTCATCATTAGTATTTCCTCCGTTCCTTTTCCCACTCCTCGGGCAAAACGAGTTTTCCGGGGATCTCCGCAATGCTGCGGATCACGTCCGAGGGCGAAGAATTGACGGCAAGTTCGAAGGCCTTTTCCGCCTTTGCCGTCATATCGAACTTTACGGAAAGTTTGGGCCACATCCTTTCCGCAAAGGAGACGCAGTCCATACCGGTGATGACCGGCAGCGTTTCCTCTTCCAGTCCGTGTTCTTCCAGAAACATGCGACAGCGGTCCGCAACCGTGTCCTGCGGACACATGATCCCCTTTTCCTTCCTGTTCTCCCGCAGGAAATCAAGAAGGGGGGAAAGATCGGTTCCATCCAGACTCGCCATGGAGATCCCCTCTTTTTCGCAGGCTCTCCGGCAGGCGTCCCAGCGTGCGCGGGAATAAAAGTTGCTCAGGGCATAACTTTTCCGCAGGTAGAGAACGCTTCGCACGCCCCGTCTCTTGAGCTCCCGCACCAGACCTTCCGCGCAGGAACCGTACCCGTTCACCACGCAGTGGGCGTTGGGAACGACGTGGTCCAGAAACACCTTCACGGGGACATTGGAGGCGGCAAGGAGAGAGGAGAGATGGAGCGGATCCCCGCTCTCCGAACTCCGCCAGCCACCGATCACATATCCGGTATCCGGGGAGAGGCTTTTCATGAACTTTGCCGCCTCCCGCCACGGAACGGGGCGGTTGTAGGCGCTTTCGAAGGCCAGTCCCCGCTCCCGGCACCTTTTTTCCAGTACCCGGACAATGGCGGGAACTTCCGAACTGTATCTCCGGTTGTGCTTCTTCACGGGATAGATGTCGTGGACAAGGACGATCTTTTTCAGGGAAAAGGACGCGCCGGAACTTTCGGGAAGCGCGGGCCCCACAAGGGTCCTGCGGAAGGAGGAGTTGCGGATGACCAGTCCCCGCCGGGCAAGTTCCTCATGGGCGTGGACCGCCGTCATGTAGCTCACCTTGAACTCCCTGCAGATGGTGTGCAGGGAAGGTACGCTCGTTCCGGGCGCGAGGATCCCCGTGGCGATCTCCCGCGTGATCTCGTCTGCGATTTCCTTGTAGCCCGCCATTTTTCTCCTTATATATCTTTCTTGCGGGGTAATATATATGGCGGACAAAAAAAAGTCAAGTTTTTTTTTCGGAAAAACGGTTTTTTTCTTTCCGGGGCGGGAAGAAACGAAACAGAGGAGAAATCTTCCTGTCCCGCTTGAAAAATCGCGGGCGGGCGTGTATATTATTTTTTTAAAAATTTTTTCGTCACAAAAAAACACCGAAGGGAAAATATGCAGAGCATCAGAAACATCGCCATCATCGCCCACGTGGACCACGGCAAGACGACGCTGGTGGATCAGATCATCAAGCAGGCCAAACTCTTCCGGGAAAATCAGGAAATGCACGCCTGTTTTCTGGACAGCAACGATCTGGAACGGGAGAGAGGGATCACCATTCTCGCCAAGAACATCAGCGTCCGCTACCGGGATACCAAGATCAACATCATCGACACTCCCGGCCACAGCGATTTCGGCGGACAGGTGGAACGGGTCCTGAACATGGCCGACGGAGTACTGCTCCTTGTGGACTCCGCGGAAGGGCCGCTGCCCCAGACGAGATTCGTGCTGGACAAGGCCCTGCGGCTGAAATTGAAGCCCATCGTGGTCATCAACAAGATCGACCGTTCCGACGCAAGGCCCGACGAAGTCCTGAACAAGGTCTTCGATCTTTTCATCGAACTGGACGCCACGGAGGAACAGCTGGACTTCCCCGTGCTCTACGCTTCCGGACGCAGCGGCTGGGCCACCACCGACCTCAAGAACGGCGCAAGGGATTCCTTCCTGCCCCTTATGGACGCCATCGTGGATCTCATTCCCCCCGCTCCCGTCAACGAAGGGCCCGCCCAGCTGCAGGTCACCACGCTGGACTACAACGACTATGTGGGCAGGATCGGCATCGGGAGGGTCCACAGAGGCACTTTGCGGGCGGGGGACTCTCTTTCCGTCATCAAGCGCAACGGGGAGATCGTCCCGGCCAAGCTCAAACAGCTCTTCACCTTCGAAGGGGTGGGCAGGGAGGACGCCGAAGAGGTCCCCTGCGGAGACATCTGCGGACTGGTGGGGCTGGAGGGGATCGACATCGGGGACACCATCGCCGACAGCGAACACCCGGACAAGATGCCCCCCATCGCCATCGACGATCCCACCATTTCCATGATGTTCCGGGTCAACGAC
>JAGAEF010000173.1 GCA_017613255.1 Lentisphaeria bacterium | reverse complement strand
TTGCCTTTCCCCAGCGGAACGGCAAGCACGGCGCTCTGGCCGTTATCGAAGGAGGCAAGTTTTTCTCCCTTGCCGGAGGGGGAAAAGACCTTCTCTCCGTCGGGCAGTCGAATGCGCTGTTTCCCGAAGGAAAACGACCTGCCCGCGGTGTAGGAAGGAATGACGCCCGCTTCCCGGAAAAGGAGGTCCGAGGCGTTGCCGAAGGCGTCGAACTGCCCCGCTCTTCCCTCCGTAAGAAGGAGCCCGCCTCTCTTCACATAGTCCAGAAGTTTTTTCTGGAGCTCTTCGGAAAGATACACGGTCTGGGGAAGGATAAGGAGTTTCACCGAAGCGGGAACGTCCTCTTCCAGAATCTTTTCCTCCGGCACGACTCTGGCGTTGCGCTGGGTGGTGAGGAAGAGCGCGTAGTAGTTGCAGACACCCGTGATATGGGGAGAGTAGGTCTTCTGCCCGTTCATGCCCCAGTTCTGATCGTGGATGCGGCTGGTCTGGGAGAAGAGGATCCCGATCTCCGGTCCGGCGCGTCTCCCGTCCAGAAGCACATGATCCAGTTTCCGGATCTCCTTCATGAACTGCCCCACGGCGGCCCCCCGGAGGTTCTTCTTGTTCAGGATATCCAGAAAACTGATGGAGTCCGAGCCCCAGGCATACACATGCAGTTCGGCCCCCAGCATCCCGCCGGAAAGTTCCTTCCAGAGCATCCCGGAAAGGCGGTGTTCGTTCACGTCCGCGTAGGTTCCGCCCCATTCGGAGGTGTGGAGGGGCTTTCTCGTCAGGTCGTTGAAGATCCATTCCCGGGCAATGGAGGTGGTGGTTCCGTCCATGGCGTTGACGTCGCAGTATTTGGAAACGTTGTACACGTTCACCGCGTAAAGGGGGGATTCCATGCTGCCCGTGGAGGGCATGACGAAGACGTCCAGATCTTTCTTGAGCTTCTTGATCTGGTCATAGAAGGTGATGTACACGCTTTCCAGTTTCGCTTCCCGGCATCTTCTCCAGTGTTCCCAGAGGGCGTGTTCGCTTTGCGTGACCGGCTGGCGGCGGGGGAGCAGGATCTTGTCGAAGTTTGCAAACGAGGTATGGCAGTGGGCGTTGAGCGCGGCTATGTCCCCCTTGTAATACTTTTTCAGCGCCTCCTGAAACTCTTTCTGCGCCGGGGTGCCCCAGTAGCTGTAGCCCAGCCCCATTTCGTCTCCCGTTCCGATACGGAACTGGGGGATCCCCGCCTTTTCGTACAGGTCGAATTTCTCTTTCAGAGACTTGTAGAGCCCGTAGGGGTAATCCACTTTCTTCCCGTCCCGGACCGTTCCGTCCGCGGGATTGAAGGAGCCCATCTGCACCACCCGGGTCCCTTCCAGCGCATAGACGAACTTGTGGTCTCTGGCAATGCCTTTTCTTTTGGCGTTGGCCGCGGGATCCAGAACGTACCATGCGTGGTCGGATCCGCTGTACACGGTCACTCCCATGCGCTTCATTTCGTCGAAAAGCTCGCCCCGGAAACGGTTGAGGTTGGCGGGCAGCGTAAGGGAGGCGATCAGCTGGAGCGTGCCGTATTTGTGCTTCACGGGGACTTTTTCCGGGGCCTTTGCGTCGGCAAGGAGCTTGTCCGCTTCCTTGTCCAGTTCCGCAAACGCTTTCCGGGTCTTTTCCACATCCCGGAGAAGGGATTTCATCAGGGAAGCGGTCTTTGCGGGCTCGGTCTTTCCGGCAAGGAGCTGCAAATGGAGTTTATGATCCTTTTGGAGTTCCCCGAAACGCCCGCAGACGGAGGAAAGATTCCGGATCGCCTTGCGGTAGTTTCCCTTGTTGAGATAGGTATTCAGTGCCGCATCCCGGAGTTTTGCGCACAGGGCGATATACTCCCAGGAAAAATCGCTCCACAGCAGAGCGAGATTTCTTGCGTCCTCGTAAAAGGACCTCTCCTGTTCGTGAGGGAACTTCATTTCCTGCAAATGGAGGATGGCCTTGAAGACGTCCTTGCCCTTTTCGCCGTTCAGCAGTCTCGTTCCGATGACGCCCACATTGGTGAAGGAGCTTCCGAAGATCTGGGTATTGTAGTAGCGGTGGATGACGAAATCGCTTCCGGAGCCCACCATCTCCTTGTAAAGGTCCAGCGTCACGTCGGCGGCAAGGGCGTAGTTGGTGCCTTCCCCGTACCCGCCGTCGCTTCCCAGAATCACGTTCCAGCGGTCCACGCCCGTGAACTTTGCGGAGGGACTCTGAAAGGTCGCCGGCAGAAGATTTCCTACCAGGGAAGCTGCCTCATCGCTGATGACCAGCGGGATCTTCGCATTGCGTCTGGCCCATTTCCAGCTGCCGTCCAGCTTGCGGATGAGGAAGGGGGCGTACCAGCCTCTGCCGTGCTGTTTGGAAGGATCCTGCGGGCGGAGGGGGTTGTAGACCGAAGGGATACAGCTTGCCGCGATCACGTTTCCGCCCCGTTTCAGGAACCGGAAGACGGCGTCTTCGCCTTCCAGCGCCATGCGGTCATAGGGCATGAAAAGGGTCTGTATGTCGGAATCGGGGAGGGCGGCAAGGTCCTGATCCCCGATCCTTCTGCTTTCCACCCCCGCTTCCTTAAGCTGTTCTTCGATCCATTCCACGCTCCGGAAAGGAACGAGCCCTTTCCTTCTGTCGGGGAGATAGATGGCAGCCTTCTTATTTTTCAGCGGGGGAAGAAGGACTTCCTTCAGTTCTTTTTTTTTACGTCGGCGGGCTCTTCCGGCACGGAGAGACGGTCATACTCTTCCTTGATCTCCTTTTCCGTGAGGGGGCGGCTGTAGACCTTGGCCTCGTCGATGATCCCCTTGAACCACTGCCCTTCATGGGAAGCGAACTTCCCGATGGTCAGTCCGACCTTCTTTTCCACGGGGATGGGGCCGTTGACCACGAAATCCTTCTGTCCGCCGAACCGCTTGTCGTTGGTGCGCTGTTTGCCGTTGACGAAGAATCTCACGATTCTTTCCCCTTCCTTTTCCCCTTTAGTGCTGGTGATGACCAGATGGTAGAAGGGCGCTTCGGGGCGGTCGGCATAGACGAACCTTGTATAGATGAGGGATCTTCCCTTCACTTTGAGACTGTGGAAAGAAACGAAGGAGTCATAAATATAGCTCTGGAACCCGAAAGTATAGTTGCCTCTGTTGAAAAGGGACTGCCCCTTTCCGGTCTTGAAGAACTTGAACCAGAGGGAGTAGGTGAATTCTTCGGGGAGGTCCAGATCCTTGCTCCAGGGGATGTCCACAAAAGAATCCTTGCCGTTGAGCTCGATGGCGGAACCCCGCACGCCGAACTTGACCCACTGGCAGTTGGTGAGCTTTGCGTCATGCCCCTTGCCGGTGGCGTCCTTGACGAGGGTGCCTTCCCCTTCGTCGAATTTGAGGTGAAGGACCAGAGAGGGATCGGGATCCGCCGCAAAGAGGGAGGCTGTCCCGAGGATCGCCGCGAAAACGGCCGTGAAAAGTTTCATTTTTTTTCTCCTTTTGTTTTATGTTTCGTATTTTGTTGTTCCGTTGAAAAAACAATCTCAGAAGTGCAGGTAGGTCCCGTCCTGCAGACGGTAGGCGTTGATGGTGTAGGGAGTCCGGAAGGAGGAGACGGGAACTCCTTCCACATGGCCGTCCGCGAACCAGAGGTTGGCGGTCTTGCTGTGGCGGGCATGGACAAATCCGCTGGTGAGATAGCTGGTCTGATCGTACGTGTAATAATGGGCGCACTGGATGAC
>JAGAEF010000172.1 GCA_017613255.1 Lentisphaeria bacterium | reverse complement strand
TTCCATGTTGAGCAAATTAGAATCACAGGAATATATCCCTTCTATTGAGCAATTGCAGGCACTGGCAGAAGTACTGGACTTTGAACCCACCGACCTCTTTACGGAAGAGTCGGAATTGAGGAGCACCAGAAGCGCGTCCCCGGCGCTTCTGGCGCCGTACAGATACTGGGTGTGGCCCCGGTGGAGGATATCGAAGCAGCCGTTGGTCAGGACGAGTTTCAAGCCCTTTTTCTTCAGGGATTCCCGCCAGGAAACAAGCTTTTCCGCCTCGGAAAAGATCTTTTCCAAGGGGTTCCGGCAGGGAAGATTTTTTTTCTTTTCTGAACTCATTTTTCTCTATTTTGCGTAGACGTTGGGCAGAAAGACCGTGTCGTGCAGGTCGATCTGGGAACCTGTCCCGAACTTTTTCATGGCCGTTTTCACATCGTAAAGTTTCTTGTCGTTCATCACATCCAGCACCTGGGCGGAACCGCCGGTGAGCTGGGAGGCGTTCAGAAAAAGGTTTGCGGCCGCCAGATCGAAGGATTTGTAGTATACTGCCGTCTCCCGGGAAGCAAGGTTGGGGAGGTCCAGATGGCCGTCGGTGGTGACCAGTTCCCCCCGGAAGATATTCCCGTCGCAGCCTCCGCCCTGCACGGGGGAATCATCCGCCGTGAACTGGAGACCGTCCCCCTGAGAGCCGTCGATGTTCACCCAGTGGGAGATCTGCTTTCCCCCCACGGTGATGGTCCCGGAAGCAAGGTTTTTGTCGGCCTCCTCCCTTGCGGCGATCACGTTTTTCACGTTCCGGACTCCCACCACGGAAAAGAAGATCCCGGCAAGGAGCACCACGCAGATGCCGATCAGGACGGCGGCAAGCTCCGTAAAAGCCTGCCCCCGGCATCCCTGCCTTCTGACAGGGGCTCTCCCCCGGTTCGCCGTAACGATTTTTCCTTTTCCGTTCATTGGTTCCGCCTATTTGACCGTGATGAGCACCGGCTCGCTTCTTGCGGAAATGGAGGTCAAATTCAGTTCCGCCACGATGGTGAAATGCTGTTTTCTGCCCATATTCTTTACGTTCCTGACGAAGGTCAAGGGCACTTCGATCAGGGCGTTATTGTCCACGGGATTGAGACTCAGGGGATTGTGCACTTCCGCATATTTGTCGGCGGGATCGAAGGTGGGGGAAGTTTTCCACTTCCCCGGGGGAAGATTTTTCGTCTCTTCCGGCGTCCCCGGCGCATACAGGATGCGCAGATTGGCCTTTTCGTTCATCCGCCATTCCTTGATGGTGATTTTCGTATGGCCCGTGTTCTTCAGGGCAAAGATGATCTTCGCGTTTTCGCTTCCCGGAAGATAGGTGCGGCGGGGCGTCATGACGATCAGCGCCACACTGTAATCCTTCAGCTTGCGGAAGACCTCCTTGCGCTTGGTGCGTGTGCCGTTTCGGATCCAGACGCCTTCATGCTCCTCCGAGGAACACGAGAAGAGGAAAAGGGAGGCAAGAAGCAGGATCCCCGCGGCGCAGAACACGCCGGAAGGAACCCCTTTCGAGCCTTTCCCGATACCCTTTTCCGTGCGGGAAACCATCTTTTCCTCTCCTTGTTCCGGCGTCCGACTCAGAAGACGAATTTGCAGTCGGCAAGTCTCCGGGCGAATTCGGCGAGGACCTTTTCTTCTTCCGCCCTGCCGCCCCGGGCCACGAAGGTGGCGCTGAAGCGGATGTAGCTTCCCGCGTCGTCCCAGGGCACGGCGCTGATGAGCTTGTTGGTGATGAGCCACTGACTGAAATCCTCTCCGCTCTTGAATTCCGTCCCGTCGGCAGTGCCTTTGGGCGCCTTCACGTAGAGATAGAAGGAGCCGGCGGGAACCTTGGCGTTGAAGCCGAGCTTTTTCAGCGTTTCCACCATGCTTTTCAGGCGTCTGTGGTATTTTTCGCTGATCATGGGGGTGATGGATTCCTGATCGTCCAGAGCGGCAATGGCGGCCTTCTGGATGGCCATGAACTGCCCGCTGTCCGCATTGTCCTTGACGGTGGCGAAGGCCTTCACGGCAAGGGGGTTTCCGCAGACCCAGCTCAGACGCCAGCCGGTCATGTTGAAGCCCTTGGACATGCTGTGCAGTTCCAGCGCCACATCCTTTGCCCCCGGGATGGAGAAGATGCTCAGGGGTTTGCCTGCGAAATTCAGCGGAGCGTAAGCCGCATCGCTGACGATGAGGATATCGTTGGCTTTGGCGAAGGCCACCGCCTTGGCGAAAAATTCGGGCGTGGCGGAAGCTCCCGTGGGGTTGTTGGGGTAGTTGAGGTACAGGAGTTTCGCCTTCTTCCGCGTTTCCGCGTCGATGGAATCCAGATCGGGAAGGAAGCCGTTTTCCTCCAGAAGCGGGAGCTTCACCATCTTCCCGCCCAGATACTCCGTCCAGGTGCCCAGCACGGGATAGCCGGGAACGGTGATGAGAGTGACGTCGCCCGGATCGATGAAGCAGGCGGGCAGCAGGGTAAGGGCGGATTTGCTCCCGATGGCGTGACAGATCTCGGTTGCGGGATCCAGATCCACATGATAAAGGGACTTCATGTAGCGCGCGGCGGCCTCCCTGAACTCGGCGATCCCGTTGTCCGCGTAGATGCGGTTTTCCCATTTGGCGGCCTCTTTGCAGAGGGTCTCCACCACCTTGGGGAAGGCCATGTCGTCGGGCTCTCCGATGCCCATGTCGATGATCTCCACGCCGGGATTGGCCGCCATGGCGGCGCGTTTGGCCCGTTTGATCTTCTCGAACTTGTAGATCTTCGTGTCCTTGCCGAAGGTATTGCCGCCGATGCGCCGGGCAAAATTGTTCTGGATGAAACTTTCTTCCATTTGAAAAACACTCCTTTGCGGTTTATAGTTTAAATAGACTTGCCACACTATAAGATAGCTCTTTTCATGAAAATTTCAAACCGAAAATCTCCGGAAGAGCGCAAGAATGTGCTTTCTTTCCTCTTCCGCCCGCCGAAAAGCCTTTTCCGCGGGTTCCGGGGCGGGAAACTTTTTTCCATGCTCCACGCCCTGTTCGCCTTCTTCCTGCCCCGGCAGTGTCCGCTTTGCGGCGGGGTTCCCGCGGACGGAACGGGCAACATGTTCTGCGCCGACTGTCTCAAAAAGCTTCATTTCGTCCGTACTCCCGTCTGTCCGGGCTGCGGAGGAGAGCTTTCCGGGATTCTGGAACTTTGCCCGGACTGTCTCCATGCCCCGGGAAAACGCCCCTGGAAAAAGGCGCTTTCGGTCTTCGTCATGGAAGGGGCGGTCAAGGAGGTGATCTACCTTTTCAAGTACCGGAACCGCCCCTCTCTGGCAAGGCCTCTGGGGATGCTCTGCGCCCAGAGCCTCCTCCACTCCGGCATCCGGCCCGATGTGATGACCTATACGCCCCTTCACTGGACCAGATGTCTCCGCAGGGGCTACAATCAGTCGGAGCTTCTCGTGCGGGAGATGGCCGGACACGTCCCCTGCGGCGCGGAAAGACTTCTGAAACGCAGGAGGCTTACCCGTCAGCAGGCGCGTCTGGGCAGGAAGGAACGGTTCCTCAACATGCGCGGGGCCTTTCAGGCGGTTCATCCGGAACGGTTCCGGGGGAAAACGGTCCTTCTTGTGGACGACGTGCTCACCACCGGGGCCACTCTTTCTTCCGCCTCGGAGGAACTGCTGAAAAACGGGGCTTCTCAGGTGTTCATCCTCGTTCTGGCAAGAAGAAGCTCCGACTTTTCGTGAGCATAGGAAGCCTTTCCCGCGCCGGGAAGAAAAAAGAAGGAACGAAAGGTTTTTCCGGCAATATGCGCGGGGAAGATTTGATTTCCCCCCTCCCAAGTGGTATAGTAATATAAACACAATGCTCTGAAGGAGAGATCATGGACGATGGTGTGAGGAATCTTTCGCGGACCGTTTTTCTTTTTCGGCACTTTGCGCCTGCGCTGCTCTTTCTCCTCCTTTCCGGCGCGCTTCTTTCCCTGTCCGGAGAGGAGCCCGACCTTGTTTCGGGAGACAACGCCTTTGCGGCAAAGGATTACGCCGTGGCCGCCAGTTTCTACACCCGGTATCTGAACAAACTCAAGTCCTCTCCGGAAGGAAGGGAGAAACTGCGGGAAGGGTACGAAAGACTCATGGACAGCCTTCTTTTCGGGGGGCTCACCGCGGATGCGGAAAAGTATCTCGAAGAGTACAGGAAATTCTTCCCCGACGCCAAGGAACTTTCCGTGGATATGTGGCAGGGGGAACTTTTCCTGCAGAAAAACCTTCCGGCAAAGGCGCTTCCCCTCTATGAAAAGATCCTTTCCGCCCTGAACGGCAGGGATCCCCGCCGTCTGAGAGCGCTTTCCTCCTGCGCAAGGGCTCAGGAAGCTCTGGGACGGTACAGGGAGGCCGCCAAGACCTACGGACTTCTCCGGGAGCTGGCGGGCTCTTCCCCCATGGGGAAAGAGGCCTTCGTCCGCCAGACTCTTGCCGCCGTCTGCGGCGGGGACTTTTCTTCCGCGGAAAAACTCATCGGAAAGGCGGATCTTCTGCGGGACGGCGGACGCACGAAAACGCTTCTCAACGCGTTTTACCTTCTGAAAAAGGGAGGACTTGCCGCAGGGAAGGCGGCCTGGGAGAAGATTCTTTCCGCCCCTGTCAGGACCGTTCCGCCTTCCGGCGCCAAAGCTCCCCTTCCGGGAAGCGGAAAAGATCCTCTTCTCTATCTGGTCGCCGGCGCTTACGGAGACGCCTTCTTCGCGGGAAAGGATCCGGACTCCGCCGCGAAGGCCTATCGGGCCGCTTACGGGGCGGCGGGCAACAACAGGGAGCTTTTCCAGACCCTTACCAGACTGATCCAGACGGTGGAAGCTTCCGGGGACACCCGCAAGGCGGCGGATCTGGCCCAGAAACAGGCGGATCTTTTCCGCCAGCCGCTTGTGGATGCCGCGTCCAGACTGCGCATTGCCCGGATTCTGGAGGAGGACAAAAGAAACGCTTCCGCCGCAGAACTTTACGAATCCATCTTCCGGGATCTGGGCGCCACGAAGGAACAGAAGAAAACAAGTTCCCGAAGGTATTTGCTGCTGAAGATCCGGGAGAACAAGGCTTCCCAGGGCATTTCCGTGCTCCGGAACGCGTTCGGAAAACAGGATACGGCAAAGGAGTGGGAGCTCCTCATTGCCGATACGCTGGCGCAGGGAGGACTTTTCCAAGCAAGTCTGGCCGTGTGCGAGGCGCTGGGCTCCTCCACGCCCTCCATGGCTCAGGAGGCGTTTTACAAGGCCATGCGCACCGCTCTTTTCCTGCAGGACCGCGAGGCATCTTCGAGACTGTACAAAAAACTGCTCTCCTGCCGGCCCTCCTCGGAGGATGTTCTGCGGGAACTCCCCTTTCTGGAGGGCGCCAAAGCTATGCTGGAAGGCAGAAAATCCGCGGCGGAAAAACTTCTTGTGAGATATATAGGGACAAGGCCCGAAGAGGGGCTCAGGGACCTTCCGGAAGCCCTCAGATTCTGCGCCGTTCTGGCGCTGGAACGGAAGGATTACGGTCAGGCGCTCCGGTACCTGCGCCGCCTTACGGAAGAGTTCCCCCGGCAGAAGGGCGCCCCCCTTGCCGCCTTCTGGGTCATGCACATCTACTTCCTGCAGAACGACGAACTTTCCGCGGAACAGGCGGCGTGGGCTCTGGCGGGGAGATATCCTGACTCGGACCTCGTCCCGGATGCTCTGCTGCTTCTCTGCCGTCACTACCGGGAGAAGGCGGCGTACAACCGGGCCGTTGCGGTTCTGGACCGGCTCAAAAGTCTTCCCGCGGTGAAAAAGAAGGGAAGGGAGCTGGAGGGAAGGATCCTTTATGAAAGAGGCCGCATCGAAGAGAGCCGGGGAAGCCGGGATGCGGCGCTGAAATTCTACCGGGAAACAGTGGAAAAGATCCCTTACGGTCCCGTCTATCAGGAGGCGGGCTGCAGGATGGGACAGCTTCTTTATGAGGCGGGCAGGGTGGATGAGGCGCTGGATGCCTATACGAAGGCCTCCGTTGCCGCAAAAAGCGATCCTCTGCTCACTTTTGCCGCCCAGGGCGCCCTGGGCAACATCCTCCTTTCCGCAAAGTCTCAGGATCCGGAATCCCTGAGACAGGCTCTGGAAGGGTTCCTTGCCATTGCCGGGGAAGGCACTGCTCCCGCCGAGTTCCGGGCGGAGTCCGCCTACAAGGCGGGCCGCTGTCATGAGCTTCTGGGGGAAAAGGGAGAGGCGGAAAATCTCTACAAACAGCTTCTTTACGCCTTCCCGGCGAAAAAGATCCTGGAAAATCCCGCCGTCTCCCTCTGGTGCGTGAAGGCAGCCGAATGCCTCATCGACAGTGCGGCGAAAACCCCCACGCTTTCCGCTTTCGAAAACGCCAGAAGCGCCCTGCATTATCTGAATGACGCCGGTCTCATTTCCCGGAAGGATGCGGAAAACCGCTTCGAGGCGCTGAAATCCATGAAATTCAATCCGTGAGAAACCATACAGCCCGTCAAAACCGAGGAGGAAAAATATGACATTCTGGAAATTCATCGTTGCCGGAGGGCCCGTGCTCTGGGTCATTCTGGTCTGCAGCATTGCCGCGCTCTTCATCTTTCTTTCCAAGTGGTACGAGTTCCACCGTTCCAAAGTGGACATCCGGGAGCTGGTGACGGGGCTGGTCAACGTCCTGCGCAGGGACGGCTTCATCGAGGCCATCACGCTTTGCGACAACACCCCCGGCCCGGTGGCCAGAATCCTTGCTTCCGGCATCAAAGCCTGCCAGAACGACGAGGATATTTGCAACGCCATGGAAGAAGCGGCCTACTTCGAGGTCCCCCGGCTGGAAAGCCGTCTCGTCATCCTTGCCACCATCGCGAAGGTCGCCCCCATGCTGGGGCTTCTGGGCACGGTCATCGGCATGGGAGAGACCTTTTTCATGATGCAGGTCAAGCAGGGACTTTCCATCACGCTGGCGGAACTTTCCGGAGGGGTAAGCGAAGCTCTCTCCCTGACCGGGGCGGGGCTGTGCGTTTCCATTGCCTCCTATGCGGCCTACAACTACCTCGTGTACCGGGTGGAAGGGTTCTGTCTGGAAATGGAAAAGGCCAAGGAGGAACTTCTCTATTTCTTCCGGCACAAGGACAAGTTGTCCAACGGCGCAAAGGACGCCGGAAAAGGGCAGACGCCATGAGTATTCCGCGCACGAAAAGAATGCAGGAAAACTTTTCTTCCCGCATCCACCCCAATCTGAAGCCGGCGGAAGCCCTGCCGGAGCTCATCCCCTTCGTCAGCGTGTTCTTTCTCCTTCTGCTCTTTTTCGTGCTGGGAAGCTCCTTCGTTTCCATTTCCGCCATCCCCGTGAATCTGCCCCAGACCGCCAATACGGGGATCTACAGCGTGAAAAAGTACATCGTCACCGTGGACAAGCAGGGGAAGATCTACTTCAACGACATGGTGATCGAAAATATGGACGCGTTGAAGACAAGGCTTTTTTCCGATGTAGTGGGCCTTGCCGACGGGACCGGCGCCATCGTCATCCGGGCGGATCTCAATACCCAGTTCGGGACGGTGGCCAGGATCATGGCTCTGGCGGATGAACTCAACATCAATGCGTTCATCCTTGCGGCGCAAAGTACGCCCGAGGAGAAAACCCTCTTCAAGGACTGACGCTTCTTTCCGCGGGAAAAAGCAGGAGACGATTGGAAAAATGGATTCCAGAAAAGGACCGGAAAAGACAGTGGACAGGAGGATCGTTTCTTCCTCCCGTTCCGTATCCCGCGCATCCGCACGCCCGTTTTCCTTCCGGGGGAGTCTCGTCTTTTTCCTTGCCGCTGCGGTCCTCTTCCACGTCCTTCTCTTTCTTCTCTTCCGTCCCATGACGAAGGTGCACAGCGCCAAAAGTCCCGGGAAAGGGTTCATTCTTTTGCTTTCCGAGGAAAAGAAAAAGGATGCGGTGCGGGAATACGGATTGGAATACTTCCTCACCTATTCCGATCCGATGCGGGCAAAAGAGGTGGAAAAAAAGTACGGCTTCGGCACCTGGGAGAAATTCGCCGATCCCTCCCCCTTCTCCCCGCAGGCCATGAGCAAATATGCGGAAAGGGCGCTCTTTCCCGTGGGGGAGGAAAAGAGTGCGGACTTTTTCCCGGGAGTCCGCACCCTTGCGGAACTTTCCGAAACCAGCCCCATGAACATTCCCCTGCATGAAGCAGCTCCCCCCAAGGCCGGAGAACCCGTAACCCTGACGGCTTCGAACTTCCCCTTCTGGCATTTCAGCACCGGGAAAAAGCTCCGGGGACTTCCCGCGAACTCTCCGGGCGGCGGAGAGACCCTGCAGAAATACGGGAAAAAGGCTTTCGCAAGCACCTGCTACCGGATCGCCTGCGCGGGGAAAAACCTGCCTCCGGATCTCACGCTTCTCCAGTCCTGCGGATCGGAGGAGCTGGACCGTCTTGCCCGGCAGGAACTTTATATGCTTCTGGGGGCTCCCTTCCGGGAGGAGAAAACGGATCCCCCCCGGGTCTTTTTCTGCACGGTGGTCTGGTCGGAAGCGCTTTTTGCGCCGGAAAAGACGGGTAAAAACGACACGGGAACCGAGCGGAAAGGGGAGAGCAGATCATGATTCCCATTCTGCCCATCCATATCTTCAGCGCCTTCATCGTGGTGACCTTCGCTTGTTTGCTGATCGCCTGGCTGCACAGCGAATTCAGGCACAGGCCGGACTATGACTGGTCTGTGGCGCGGGAACAGCTCTATTACTGCGAAAACTGCCACATCTCCTTCCTTGCCGGCAGCGAAAAGGGCAATTTCGCCCGCTGTCCCGGCTGCGGAGAATATTGCTTCATCGGCAAAAAACGCAAATTTTAGCCCTGCACATGGCTTTTGCGGATAGGCAGGAAGCGGATGAACTGCCGTATTTTCCGGTCCCAGAAATCCCATTCGTGGTCGCCCGGATCGTCCAGTTCGGCAACGAAATCCGCGTTTTCCTCCTCCAGAAACTGCTGGAATCTGCGGTTTTCCCGGTTGAGGAAATCCCCCTTGCCGCAGGTGAGGTACAGTTTGGGGAAGTTCTTTTCCGCCAGACGCTTTTCCGCAAGAAGATAAACATCGTTCCCGGAAGAGCGGAAGTCGTCGATGGAGCCGAAGACCTGGGTCAGAACCTTGCCCACGTCCGGATAGAGACTGTAGAGTTTCATGGGATCCGGGACCGGGGAAAACGCCCCGCAGGCGGAAAAGGTTTCCGGGTACTTTAATGCGATCTTCAGCGCGCCGTAGCCGCCCATGGAATTGCCCGCAATGAAGGTATCCTCCCTTGCCGTGGAAAAGCGGAAGAATTTCGCCATGAGGGAGGGAAGCTCCTTTGCGATGTACTCTTCATACTTGAGATCGTATTTCGTATCCGCGTAAAAGCTTTTTCCTCCGTCGGGCATGACCAGCACGAGTCCGTACTGGGCGGCGTAGCGTTCGATGTTCGTATGCCGGATCCAGACGGAAAAATCCTCCGAAAGACCGTGGAGCAGATAGAGGGCCGGACGGGTCCCCATATCCTTTTCCGTCCAGCCGATCTGCGAAGAAGTGAACTGGGGCAGGAACACGTTCACATTCGTGGTCATCCCCAGGGATTCGGAAAAGATGCTGCATTGAAAAAACGCCATTTTGTTCCTCTGCCGGAAGCGATCGCTGTTTTCAGTCCTTGGTTGTGATTGCCTGAATGGTGGACTCTCCCACGCAGGCGCCTACGCTCCGCCCCACGCGGAACCCGGCGCAGGCGCCGAAAAGCGCAATGACCGTACCTATGGCGGAAATTACGCTCTGATTTTCCTTGGTGATCACGTTTGCCATGGCAAGAACGATGATGTAGGCCAGAAACAGAAGGAACCCGCCGCCGATGACGCCCAGAAAGGAGAAGAGGAACATCCCCGCCCGCTCGCCTGCATAGAGAAAATATTTGCTGCACACGGCAAAGACGAGGGAAAAGAGATTGAAGGAGAGATACCAGGTTCCCGCGAATACCGCCGCGAATCTGGTGCAGACCGAAAGAAGGTCTTTGGGGCCCCAGGCCCAGGCGAAATACAGGGAGATGATCCCGGCAAGAATGCCAATGAGGTGTCCCCAGAAACGCTCCCGCATGTCGAAGATCATCCAGCGGAGGACGTCGTCGGCATGTTTGCAGCCCATTTCATCTGCCTTCCGCACGAATTCCGCGCCCTTTTTCCGGTCGCACTTCACCCCTTTTCCGAAATAGTACATGAATCCCAGATTGTAGACGATCTGGGGATCGTTCCGATCCGCCTCCAGCGTGAGGGGGAAGGCCTTTTCGAACTTCCTCTCGTTGAAAAGCTCCTTGGCAAGGAATTCCTTGCTTTCCACATGGTGTTCTTTGAGGATCTGCGCCATCATTCACCCCTTGAGGATCTTCGTAAGTTCGTCCAGTCCGCCCAGAACGTGCCGGGGACTGTAGGCGAAACGGGGGAGTTCTTCCGGCGCGGTCACTCCGCTGAGAACAAGAACCGTATCCACTTCCGCCTCCACGCCGGCGACGATATCCGTATCCATCCGGTCCCCGATGATGACCGTTTCGCAGGATTTGGCCTCCAGCTTCTTCACGGCTCTGCGCATCATGAAGGGGTTGGGCTTGCCCACGAAATAGGCCTTCTTGCCCGTGGCCAGTTCGATGGGGGCTATAAGCGCCCCCGTGGCGGGGACGATCCCCTGTTCCGTGGGGCCGGTCATGTCCGGGTTGGTTCCCACAAGTTTGGCTCCCCCCAGCACAAGGCGGACCGCCTTTTCGATCCGTTCGTAACTGTAGGTGCGGGTCTCCCCCACCACCACGTAGTCGGGATTCACGTCGTTCATGGTGATGCCCTTTTCGTAGAGCGCGTTGTGCAGCCCAGCCTCCCCGATGGCGAAAACGGAACAGTTCTCCTTCTGCCGGCAGAGGAAATCGGCAGTGGCCCGCGCGCTGGTGTAGAAGTGCTCCTCCCCCGCTTCGATCCCCAGCCGGGCAAGTTTTGCGGCCAGTTCCCGGGGGGTGCGTTCGCTGGAATTGGTGAGGAAAAGATAATCCTTTCCGTTTTCCTGCAGGAACCGGACGAACTCCGCCGCGCCGGGCAGAAGCCTGCTCCCGTGGTACAGCACTCCGTCCATATCGGAAATGAACGCCTTCTTCCGGCGGAGCGTGTCATATATGCTTTTCCCGTCCATAGCGCCTCCTGTTTCGTTCTGCAATTTCTTACGCAGTATAATATACCACCCCATGCGTCTTTTTCAAAGCGGAGGCAGGGAAAAGATTTTTCCGGCAAATGTGTTTTCCCTGTTGCAATCCCGCGTTGCAGAGTGTATAGTAACATGGGATTTCGTATTCTTCGCGACAGCGAAAAAACCGGAAAGCAACGAAGCAAAAAAGGCGACATCATGAAAATCTGCATTCTTCTGTTCTTTCTTGCGGCGGCGTGCGTTTTCGTACCGGTCTCCGCATCTGCCCAGACTCCGGCGGGAAAACAAAAAGAGCCCGTTTCCGGGAAAGAGAGCGTTCGGAAAACACAGGACAAGGTGGCGGACGAACTGGAACAGCTCTCCTCCGGCATGGCGCCCAACAGCGGGAAATACGCGGTGGTCAAACGTCTTGCCGCATTGTTCCGCACCTCGGCTCAGCCGGTGATCCCCACCAAGGAATTCGTGCCGGCTCCTCCCTATATAGCGTTGCGCCACATCGAAAGCACCGATCCCCTGCAGCCTCCCCGCACGCTCATCATCTACCGGCTGCGCTTCATGCAGGCCAACGACAAGACGCAGGACGCCATCGAAGGTCTTGTGGGAGAAAACGGAAGCGTGGAGATCTCGGAAAAACAGAACATGGTGGTGCTCAACGTCCCCCGGGAACGGGCGGAAACCGTCAAAGAGATGCTTATAGCTCTGGACCAGCCCACGCCTCAGGTCCTTGTGGAAACCCAGGTCATCGAGATTCTCGTGGAAAACGGGCAGGAGCGGGACGTGCAGCTGCAGTACTCCCAGTACGACGCGAAGACCGGGACGAAGGACGTCTTCGGATTCAATCTCACCAACCCCGGACAGGGCAACAACGACGGCCAGCAGTCCGGATTCAATTTCTTCCCCATTTCCAAGATCAGCGATGACGGAAGCTACAAACAGCTGCAGTTCGCCGTCAAATGGCTTGCCACAAGCACCGACTCCAAACTGCTTGCCGCGCCCAACATCATCGCCGAACTGGGCACGGAGGCGAAAATGACCACGGGAGAAGAGATCCCCTACGCGGAAGCCGCCGTCACCAATACCGCGGTCTCCCAGAACATCAAGTTCAAGAAGACGGGCATCAACCTTTCCATCAAGCCGGTCATCATCAACAGCGATACCGTCCGGCTGGAGATCAAGCCGGAGATCATTCAGGCGGTCCGCTACCAGTCTTTCGAGGCCTCGGAAGCCAAAAGCACCGTTCCGGTGGTCTCCATCCGCAACGTTTCCACCACTCTCACCGCCGCGGACGGGGAGATCATCATGCTGGGCGGGCTCTATTCCAGCGAGACCATCGAACGCATCCGGAAGACCCCCTTCTTGAGCGACATCCCGC
The DNA here is from genome assembly GCA_017613255.1 of Lentisphaeria bacterium. Taxonomy (GTDB): domain Bacteria; phylum Verrucomicrobiota; class Lentisphaeria; order Victivallales; family UBA1829; genus RGIG5327. Next base: position 1,738 of record JAGAEF010000172.1, on the reverse strand, counting down.
TGGTGGGCTCCCTTTTCACCGCCCGTTCCCTTTCGGTTTCCGACAAGCAGCTCATCTTCTTCATGAAGATCCATATTCTCAAGTCCCCCTACAGCGTCCTGCTGGACGTGGAAAAGAACGCCGACGAGCTGCAGGATATGGGACGCTCCGTCCGGCTCTCCAAGATCATGTTCAAATCCCAGCACAAGAAGGAGACCAGCGTGGAAAAAGGGTTCTTCAGTCTGGAGATGCTGCAGGATCCGGATAAATTGTGGGACGCCATTTTCGACACCTCCGCCGACGGATGGTCCAGAAAGGACTATGAGGAACCTCCCAAGGGCGGGGGGAAGAAGGAAGAGAAACCGGAGAAGAAATCCCCTGAAGGGAAATGACCATGAAGACCGTTTCCAAAAAGCTCCGGATCGTGCTCCTGATCCTTCTGGCGCTCCTTCTGGGAACGGGCGGATATTTCCTCTACGGGAAGTTCCGCCCCGGAACCGAAAAACAGGCGAAGACCAATCCCGCGCCGGACAGGATCTATCCGGTGAAGCGGGGCCAGATGGTCATCGGGATCGTCCTGCGGGGGAGCGTCAACGCCAAGGTGAAGCACAAACTTGCTCTTCAGGCGCCTTTCCCCACCAAGCTGGTGAAGGTGGTGGACGAAAACGTGAAGGTGAAGAAGGGCGAGGTGGTGGCCGAATTCGAGACGGCGGATCTTCTCCTCAAGGTGGAGGACTATAAACTCACCATCGAACAGACCAAGAAAGACCTCGCCATAGCGCAGGCGGAGCGGGAGGTGCTGGTCAGCTCCAATCTGGAGGAGATGCGCACGGCAAAGGACAAGGTCACCGAGTGTCAGGACGCCTATACGCGGTACGTGCGTCTGGAGGGCCCCCGGGACAAGGATACCCAGAATCTGGCCGTTTCCGATGCGGAAAAGAATCTGGACGACACCCAGAGCGCCTACAAGGAGGCCAGGGAGACCTTCGACAACAGCATTTTCGCCGATTCCGACGCGGAAGACACCGCAAAGAAAAACGTGGAGAAGGAGCAGAGAAAGGTGCAGTCCGCGGAAACCAAACTCAACTCCGCCCTTCTGGAAAAGAAACTCTTCAAGCGCTACACCTACCCAAACAAACTCAAAGATCTGCGCAACAAGCTGGCGCAGGCCCGTCTGGGGTATGAAAAGGCCCGGGTGAGCACGCAGTCGAAACTCATCCAGAAGGACAACGCCATCTACCGGCTGGAGATCACGCTGAGGAACAACGAGCGCCAGTACCAGAGGCACTCCTCCTGGATCCCCATGATGACCCTCACGGCCCCGGTGGACGGGATCGTCACCTACGGGGATCCGGACCGGATCTGGGGCAACCCGGAGGTGAAAGTGGGCATGGACGGGAGGAGAAAGCAGGTCATCATCACCATTCCCGACATGAGCCAGATGATCGTGGACGTGAATCTGCCCGAACAGTACCGTTCCAAGGTGAGCGTGGGCAATAAAGTCATCATCACCCCCGAATCTCTGGAGTCGGTGAAGATGAAGGGGCAGATCTCCACCATCGCCTCGCTGCCCGTCCACACCATCCCCTGGGACAAGAGCACGCCCAAGATCTACCGCACGGTGGTCTCCTTCGGGGAAAAGAACCCCCGCATCGTCAGCGGCATGAGCGTACAGGTGGAGGTGGTCTCCCGGATCCTGGAAAACGTGATCTCCGTCCCCGTGGAGGCGGTTTTCGAAGAGGGCGGACAGCTTCTCGTC